>CAYFSO010000027.1:0-28581 GCA_964345775.1 uncultured Leptospiraceae bacterium
TTGCCAACGGTGACCCTGAGAGGGATACCGATAAGATCGGCATCTCCGAACTTGAAGCCGGGGCTGGCCTTGCGGTCATCGTAGAGCACCTCTATACCTGCATCACTTATCACCTGGTAGATCTCATCGGCGGCTGCACTTTCATCTTCAGTCTTTGTCAGTCCTACCACTTCAACGTGAAAGGGGGCCACCGTGATGGGCCATATGATACCCCGGTCGTCGTAATGCTGTTCAACCACCGCCGCCATGGTGCGGTTCACACCTATGCCATAGCAACCCATGATGGGATGTACCGCCTTCCCGTTCTGGTCAAGCACCGTGAGACCCATTGATTCGGTGTACTTGTATCCCAGCTTGAATATGTGTCCCACCTCGATCCCTTTACGGGTGATCATGGCTTTGCCGCAATTTGGACACGCGTCCCCTTCTACGGCCAGGGTGAGGTCTGCTTCTTCTTCTATGGTAAAGTCTCTTCCCGGATTTACTCCCGAGAAGTGTGTGTCGTGTTTATTGGCACCGGTAATGCCATTCTTGATATTCCTGATCTCCCGGTCATACACGATACGCACGTTCTTCATGTCCAGCGGCCCCGCGAATCCCACGGGCGCACCGGTAACATTTTCCACCACGGTGTCGGGTGCAAGGTCGAGCTCTACCGCGCCAAGGAAGTTTTTCAGCTTCACGTCGTTTATGTCCCGATGGCCCGGAACTACCACCATGACAGGTTTCCCGTCCGCCACGTAGATGATACTTTTCATGAACCTGCGGGCATCTATGTTGAAGAACTGCACCAGGTCGTCGATGGTCTTTACGTTTGGGGTATCAACTGACTTCAATTCACCGGGAGTCTCATCGTCAGCTTTCCCGTCCTGCGCGAACTCTGCACGCTCCTGGTTGGCACGGTAGCCGCATGATGTGCATATCAAGAGCACCTCTTCACCAACCTCGGAGGCAACCATGAACTCCTCGGAGTCGCTGCCCCCCATGGCACCGGTGTCGGCCTCAACGGGAATGGTCTCAAGGCCGCACCTGCTGAATATGTTGCGGTAGGCAACCCGCATGGCCTGGTATGATTCTTCCAGCCCCTTCTGGTCCAGGTCAAAGGAGTACGCATCCTTCATGATGAACTCCTTGCTGCGGATGACGCCGAACCGGGGCCGAATCTCGTCACGAAACTTTGTGTTCACCTGGTACACGTTGATGGGCAGATCCTTGTACGACGAGATGATGGAGCGTACCACCCCTGTAAAGGCCTCCTCGTGGGTTGGTGCCAGTGCGTATTCCATGTTGTTGCGGTCCTTTATGCGGAACATCTCGGGCCCCATGGTGTCCCACCGTCCTGATTCCTTCCACAGGTCGGCAAAGGTAAGTTCGGGCATAAGAAATTCGAGTGCCCCCGCGCGGTTCATCTCGTCCCGCACTATGCCGGTTATCTTTTGTAAAACCCTCAGTCCCAGTGGCAGGTAGGCATACATGCCGGCGGCTTCTTTGCGAATAAGACCCGCCCGCAGCATCAACCGGTGACTGACCACCACCGCATCGGAGGGTGTTTCTTTTAACGTGGGTACGAGGTACCTGGACATTTTCATAACAGTATTCCTTCTTGATCATGTAATTCGTTCTTTGATATACACAACACACGGGATCTCACGCAAAACCCGCAGGGGGCGTAAAGAGATTGTGCGGCTGTTTTCAGGTTAGTAATTCTCTATACGATGGGTTTCATGTCAAGCTGAAATCTTGTAGTATCGTTTATGATGTTACATGGTTATGTAACTTTTTGCATGGGCACCAACAATGACAAATTCAACCTGGTTATCTAACAGGTTCTTGATAAAGTCTACAAAATCTTCATGCAGGTTCATTTGATATTCTTAAATTTTCGGGTAGTTTTTTGTATGCGGGGTATTTCTTTATAGCCCTGGATTATCAGCATTTGTTTATGCAGGTATCCCATGGCCTCCATTCTCTCTGCCGAACTTCTACTAATCCAGTACTCAATGGTTTCGGCATCGTCATCCACTTCTTCCATTTTGAATTTTCGTGTTACCGGTTTGATCATACGGAACCTCTTTTTACCATGAGATAGAGTAAACCAGTAATCACGACGTGTAAATTACTTTTTTATACTGTTTGAAGTAAATATAATGTATCATAGACCCCAAATCCCCCTAAATCCCCCAATGATTAGGGGGCAGTTTAGTTTAATTGATATATTTTTTCACAGGCCATACAATACAGCTTTATATATACCCCTGAGCCGACATTCCGGCCGAAGTGCCGGAATCTCATAACAGCTTTTTCTACATGACTTCTGCATTCGAAGGAATGACAACAGTATAGATTCTTAAGAGGACTAACACAAAAAACCGGGCCCCCTCTGGAGACCCGTTTCATGGATCACTTCTTTACCTGTGTGTTTTATTCGTTCATGAAGTACTGGTCTTTCAACGCGTACACGTGTTTTTCCAGCACCCGCTCGAATCGTTCTTTATCCACAACAGGCTTTTTGATCATCTTCTGGCAGAGTTCCTGCTGCGTATCAGTACTGCTTGTCTTTGAGTATATCTGCAGGGCGTATTTTGAGAAATCCCTGATCATGAAGTCAAAGATCTGCTCGGTAAGATCCTCGTCAACCTCGTAGATTGGCTTGTTCTCCAGTATCAGCTGGCCGTAGGCAACAAGCGTGAAAAGCTCGCCCAGCGTCAGCAGGAAGTCAAGATCCTTTGCCTGCTCGGCATCAGGTGTTGCAGTTGCCAGGAACTCCTTGAGTACCCCTATCTGCTCCTTGAATATGTTCACGTTGGGAAGGTCCACACTGTTATAGGCGATATTATAATCGTGGAACTGTATCTTGCCCAGACCCTTTGTGGGGCCCTGGTTGAAAAGGAAGTCATCGTTTACCGGGTCAATTTTCTGGGGAACCTCGGGGAATTCTCCCGGGTTAAAGAAGTAGTTGGCCATGAACTTGATGATAAGGGCCATGTTCACGTGCACGGTACCCTCAAGCTTGGGCAGTGCGCGGATATCACGTGCTGCCATCTCGAAGTACATGTCCTTCTCGAATCCCTTGGCGGCAATGATGTCCCACAGGTTATTGATCACTTCTTCACCCTGGGTGGTCACTTTCATCTTCACCATGGGGTTGTACAGCAGGTACCGCCTGTCATTTTCGCCGGCCGCCCGCATGTAGTCTGTTGCCCTGATAGCAAACAGCTTCATTGCAACCAGGCGTGCATACGCGTCGGTAAAGAGCTGCTTGATATGCGGAAAATCGGTCACGTAGTTACCAAAAAGATTTCTATGCGACGCGTGGTTCAATGCCTCGTAAAACGCATGGGTACATATACCGATGGATCCCCAGCCAAGGTTGAACTTACACACGTTAATGGTATTCAGTGACGCGTCCCACGCTTCACGTCCTTTATCTGTGATATCTGCCTCGGTGATGGGGTAATCATGCAGGGCATACTCGGCAACGTATGACTGGTTCTGTATAACATTCTTCACGCACTCGTACTTCTCATGCTGCGAATCAACAACGAAGAAAACGTAATCCCCGGTATCGGCCATTTTACCGAAGGTTGATACCATCTTCGCTTCATTGGCATTTCCAATATAGTACTTGTCACCGTTCGCCTTGTAGGTCCCGTCTTCCTGCGGGTACAGCATCATGTCAGAGGAATAGATATCGGCACCGTGCTCCTTCTCAGAAAGGCCGAACGCGAAGATCTCGCCGTCCTTGAGAAGCTGTGCCGCCTTGTTTTTCACCTCTTCGTTCTTACCAATCCAGATGGGCCCAAGACCAAGCGCGGACACCTGGAAAGTGTACCAGTAACAGAGACCGTAAAATCCCAGTATCTCGGCAAAATTGACGATACGCCAGGAATCCCACCTGGTGCCCTCATCACCGTATCCAGCCGGTGTGAACAGTTTTGCGAATATCTGGTTTTCCTTCTGAAAGTTGAGAAAATCTTCGTACCATACGTAATGATGATCGTCTTCCTTGATCTTTGCAAGACCCTTGTCCTCGAAGAACTGAATGGTCTTTTCCATTATTTCCCGGGACTCGTCGTCGGAAAACATCGATTTGTATTGCTTCGGGTTAAGAAGAATCATGGCATACTCCTTCTACGTTTATGGGCCCTCCCACGGAGAGCACTTTATTTTAATTTGGATATGCAATCTTCTCAAATTATAACTCAAAAACGAGCAAACTCAAAGAAAAATTACACTGTTATCTTTTACAGTTTACTTTTAGTGTTATCTACATGTAAACAATAAATCATAAGGGTTGTACAATTTTTTTAATGGAATCGCTTTCAACCGCGTCACGAAACTCCTCTCCCAGCTTTTTGCTCTTATCAACAACGGTATTCCAGTACAAGAGCCTTCCCTGGTCATCACCGGCAAACCGGTAAAAATCATTTCGGTCGGGAATTTTCCCGTATGGGAGATCAGCAACAAAACTTTCTGAGGGGGAGACCATTACCACGTTCTTCATGTGATCCCCGTGGTGTTTTCTCCATTTCAGGCGTTTGTCAAACCAGCCGGGAATGACCCTGTCGGTGTAATGGGGAAAGAGCACAAGGTCATCTTCCGCGTTATATGGAATATCCATGTGATAATCGATGATACCGCCATCCCGATAGGTACCACGTGGGGCATCAGGGATATTCTTCACTCCCGACATCACCAGCGGTATGGATCCTGACGCAAGCAGGGCGTCCCTGAAATTCTCACTTGTCAGGGGTACCCTGTGTGTAACCAGCCCGTCCATTTTATAAAAAGGCGGCACGGCCCTTCTGTCATAAAAAAGGGTCCGCTGAAAAAATGAACCAACCAGCCTGCGGCTGACCAGGTTGGCAATACCGGTGCCGGCCATCCCCAGTCCAAGGGCAAGCCGGTTCTCCATGGCACAGAGATGGCGTGACAATACAGAGAACATCGAAAAGTGCAGGACGTGATGACTGAGAATATGCCGCACCGCGTCATCGGTAACATACCGGTTCATGATAACAGTAGACTCGGAGGTCACCTCCTCTGGAAGAGGACGGCGTGAATACTGCTGTGCAAAGTACGCTTCCCTGAAACGGTCATGCGCATCAAGGGGATCCTTTTGGGCCAGGGCAGCAAATCTCCAGGACGCGATGGAAGAAGCGGCAAGGTAGAGGGGCTTCTTTCTGCCATGAAGCAGTAATCCCGGAAGAACCCTGTCAATACCATACAGCACTATCCACTTGGGGCCGCCGGCTGCACCCGAGAGAACACGCACTCTTCCAGGCTTCAAGCCCTCGTCCCTGAGTATTTTTAACGCGTTACTGCCGGCACGTATACTTATGTTTTTATAAGATATATTACTCATGACCGGTGGATAAAAGTGCTTCCGCACGTTCCCTGTCCCCTTTATATTGTGCGCCGGGGATAAAACCTTCATCCTCTATTATTTTCTGTCCCCGGGTACTGAGTATATAAAGCAGAAACTTTTTGGTATTGGTACAAAGGTTATTCATATCAACATATACATATAACTTTCTCCTGACCGGGAAATCTGTTTTGTTTTTTTCAGTAAATGCAGGTTCAATACCATTTACAGCCAGTGGTTTTACTTCACTGTTTATAAATGCATGACTGATATATCCAATGGCATTACGGTTTTCAGCCACGTACGCAAGAACAGAGGAGTTGGACGATAGCCCAACAACTGAGGATGTCCGAACAGCCTGACCCTGTAGTACCCTGTTTTTCCAGACATGAAAGGTCCCGGAATTCTCATCACGGGTAACAACAATTACCGGGATATCCTCCCAGCCAATCTTCTCCCATGTGGTGATTTTACCGGTATAGATACCCTGTAGCTGCTCCATGGGTATTGATGATATGCCATTATCCCTGTGCACTATTGGAGCAATAATATCATATGCAAGATGGAATTCTCTTATCTTCACCCCTTCTTTTTCTGCGTCTTTTTTCTGGGATGGTGTTATTCTATACGATGAATCGGCAATATTGCATCTTCCCTCTATAAGATCACGGATCCCCTTTCTTGAGCCGTTTGCCTCGATCTGAATATTAATATCATGTTTCTTTTCAAATGCTTCTGCAAGTGTGACCAGCACCGGTTCTATGGTTGTGGATCCATGTATGATCACCGGCTCGCTGCTTTTTTTTGCACAACCCGCAACTGCAACGATTGTCAATGCAGAAATGAACAGCAATATACACAGTTTGTTTTTCATCAACATTTCCTTTTCTTTACTTTGAGAATTATCAATTATTATTCGCTTTCCATGTCATGTCAAGATGAAAGCGTCAGGGGGGTAGTAAAGGGTCATCCCTGGTAATGCAAAGGATCCCCTGTTTACCAGGGGATCCTTATAAAAACATGATACTGCGTTCGGTTTAGAGGGGCAGAAAACCGATCTCTTTCACGATCTTCTGTCCTTCATCGGAAAGAAGGAAGTCAATGAATTTCTGTGCATCAGCGGAAAGGTTTGCTTCATCTACGTACAGGTACAGCTTCCTGGAAATTGGGAATTTACCTGACTTACCATTCTTTATAGTGGCTTCTACACCATTCACATTAACTGCCTGAAGGCTGTCGTCAAGATACCCGTATCCCACGTACCCGATGGCCTTGGGGTTTTTTGTTACCGCGGACGCAACAGCACCATTTGATGCCTGCAGAAGCGCGTCGTTTCGAACATCGGCCTTCTTTAATACAAGCTTGCTCCATACTTCATAGGTACCTGAACTGGTGTCCCTTGAGATAACAACGATATTCTCGTCTTTACCGCCAAGTTTTTTCCAGTTTGAAATTGAACCATCATAGATGGCCTTCAACTGGTCCATGCTGAGGTTTTTAACGGAGTTATCAGGATGAACAACGGGGACGATCATATCAAGGGCCACCGTTATTTCTTTGGTCTTGATCCCTTTTTCTTTTGCAAGCTTGAGTTCCTTGCCCTTCATCTCCCTCGAGGCCATGGCGATATCGGTACTTCCGTCCAAAAGGGCCTTGATACCGTTTCCAGACCCGCTGCCGGAAATTGAAACACCGATCTTGTGCTTGTCATAGAAATCTTCCGCCGCCTTCTGGGTAATAGGGAGAACGGTTGTTGATCCCTTTACCGTTACCTTGCTGCTGGCATCCTTACTGCAGCCATAAAACGCAAAGCTGAGAGCCATTATGGCGAGGACAACAACAATTGTTTTTAAAATACTGTTTCTCATATTGAGATGTGCCTCCTTGAAATAGAGTAAATGCATCTTTTGATTTGTGAATATAATACGTACATAAGGGGGCAATGTGAATAAAATATTAAGAAAAATTTAATATTATGTGAAAACATTATCATCACATTTCTTTATATTTTCTTTACAAAATTATTATTATAACTTAATAATTATTAAACACATGTACCCAAACACACTGGATACAATACAGGTTTTATATGGACTATAAAATTGTCGCGAACAACTTAACTTTTTATTACGGTGATACCCCCGCACTGATCGACATAGATCTCAGTGTACAGGCCAACAGCGTAATGGCATTGATCGGCCCTTCGGGTTGCGGTAAATCTACATTCTTAAGGTGCATCAACAGAATGAATGATATCATTCCGTTTACCACTGTTGAAGGACAGGTCAAGGTGGATAACGAAGATATCTACGATCAGAAATATGATGTGACCAATCTTCGCAGGCGGGTGGGCATGGTGTTTCAAAAATCCAATCCATTTCCCAAGTCCATCTTTGAGAATATCGCATACGGTCTGAAAATTAACGGTATTAAGGACAAGTATAATATTGAAAGAATAGTTGAGGAATCTCTCAAAAAAACCGCCCTGTGGAACGAGGTAAAGGACAGGCTGAATGATTCTGCCATGGGTCTTTCAGGAGGGCAACAGCAGCGCCTGTGCATTGCCCGCACCATTGCCGTACAGCCCGACATTATTCTCATGGACGAACCCGCCTCGGCACTTGATCCTCTTTCTACCCAGAAGATCGAGGAACTGATACAGGACCTTAAAACACAGTTCACAATAGTTATTGTTACCCATAATATGCAGCAGGCAGCAAGGGTTAGTGACTATACAGCCTTCTTCTACCTGGGCAAACTTATCGAGGTCAATAAAACTGATACAATTTTTACAAAACCCGACAGGGAAATGACCGAGAATTATATCACCGGTAAATTCGGTTAAGGAGCTTTGTTATGACCACCCACTTACAGCAGGAACTGGAAAACGTTACCCAGAAGATCTTCGAAATGGCTGACCTGGCCATAGAAGCCATACAAAATTCCGTGAAATCATTGAAAACAGCTGATTCATCCCTGGCCGAAACGGTTATACAGAAGGATACAAAGCTTGACCAGCTTGAGATCGATATTGACGAATACTGCATCAGGATACTGGTCACAAAACAGCCGGCAGCGGCCGATCTGCGACTGGTACTCGCCATATTGAAGTCGAACACGGACCTTGAGAGAATTGGCGACCTTGCCACAGGCATAGCAAAGGAGACTATACGCATGAACGGGAAGGCCCCTTTGAAGCCGCTTGTGGATATTCCCCGCATGTCTGAAATGGGAGTTACCATGATCAAGATGGCATTTCGATCATTTACAGAAAAGGATGTTGATATTGCCCATGAAAGTATCGAGATGGACATGCAGATAGACGAGCTGAACATGCAGGTATACAGGGAACTGTTCTCTTTCATGGCAGAAAACCCCGCAATCATATCCCAGGCACTTGGGCTCATTTCAGTATCCAAGGCCCTGGAGCGAATTGGTGATCACGCCACCAACCTTGCGGAACGCGCAATTTATTATATCGAGGGTGAAGATATTCGTCACCAGGAGTAATGACTTATAATGAGTAAGACCATTTTTGTGATCGACGATGAAAAAGACATCCAGAATATCCTGGAAGTGAATCTCCGTAACAGCGGGTATACAGTATATACCTACTCTTCCGCAGAAAATGCGCTTGATGGATTAAAAAAGAGACATCCCGATCTGATCATACTGGATATAATGATGGACGGGATGGATGGATATGACTTCTGCAAGCATCTTCGTGCGCAGCAGGAATACAGGGACATTCCTATAATCTTTTTATCCGCAAAAAGCGAGGAGTTTGACAAGGTGCTTGGACTTGAACTGGGAGGTGATGATTATATTACCAAGCCTTTTGGCATCAAGGAGGTAGCATCACGGGTCAAGGCAGTTCTTCGCAGGATCGAAAGCAGCCAGGAGACAAAAAGTGAAGCCGAAAACAGGCTTTCTTACAATGACCTGGAAATGTATCCTGACAAGTACCAGGTACTGGTTGAAGGAGAGGATATAAATCTTACCAAAACAGAATTTCTCATTTTGCAATTATTCCTGAAGTATCCAGGTAAAATATTTACTCGTGATAACATAATAGACAGTATAAGGGGAGACGATGTGTATGTAATTGACAGAACCATAGATGTGCATATAATGAACCTCAGAAAAAAGATGGGAACCTATAAAAAGATCATTAAAACTTTTTCCGGTATCGGATATGGCTTTAAAGAATAACATCATGGATTGCCTGTCATGTTTAAAAAGATCAGCTCTAAGATCATAATTTTTTATTCCCTGCTTATCCTTATTGTAACCATTTTCTTTCTCATATATTTCAGCAACCTGATCAGGGATATTCACCTCAACATCCTGGAACGTGAAATGTCTGAAAAGATCGACTTCATCACGTTGCAGTTGTCGGATAATAATAAGAATTCTTTTCAATTCAAATCAGCGAATATTGATTCAAGAACACAAAACCTGTCGAGGCTTATAAACCTGCGTATCACTTTCGTCGCAATGGATGGAGAAGTATACCTGGATACTTCAGCCGAGCCGGACAGGATGGACAATCATCGATACCGTGTTGAGATAATGGAAGCCATAGAGGACGGGAACGGTGACAGCATACGATACAGCAATACCCTTAAAACACATATGCTGTATTATGCTGAAAAGCATGGGAACGTGATCATCAGGCTGGCAAAACCCCTCTATGAAATTGATACCTCGGTGGCAAAAACTCAACGTGCCATTATTATTACCGGTGCCATACTGCTTGCCATAGCATTGATGTTGAATATTCTAATTTCCAGGTATATCACCCGCCCTATCACAACTGCCATCGATTTTGCTGATAATTTTGCCAATGGTGATTTCTCTTCAAGGATAAAAAATTACAATGATGACGAGATCGGCCAGCTTCAGCGTTCACTGAATACGCTGGCCGACAACCTCACCGCAGAGATCAACAACATGCTCATGGAGCAGAACAAGCTCAAAACCGTTATTGAGAATAACCAGGATGCCATAGCAGTTATTGATACTGACAAAAATATAGTTATCGCAAATGATTCGTTCAAGAAACTATGGGGGATGGGGCAACCGGTAGAAAGCCGTATCTATTTTACAATTATCCGAAACAGCTCGTTGAATGCAAAGATCGATTACGTGTTGCAAGTGGGCTCCGGTACATTCTTTGAAGAGAATATCAATAGATCAAGCTACGAAGTATACCTTACCCCAATAGATGAAGCTGAAACCGGTGAAAAAGCACCTTCATTGCACGGTATCCTCCTTATACTTCATGACATAACAGAACGAAAAAAAATTGAGATCCTTAAAACTGAGCTGGTGGGCAACCTCTCTCATGAATTGAAAACACCAATTGCCATACTCAAGGGATACCTTGAAACCATACGGGAAAACCTTAACGATCCCGCCACATGCCGGGATTTCATCAATAACGCCCTTTACAACCTGGAACGCCAGAATTCCATTATAAACGATATGCTGAAGCTGAACATGCTTGAGACCACCCCTTTCTTCTCCATGGAACAAGTGGATGTTGGCGAAGTGATCGAAAACTGCGTTCATATCCTCTCGCCGAAATTTTCCGGCAGGGATATAACAATTACGAAAAACTATACTGTATCTCCACCAACCGCGGTCAATGCCAACAAGTTCTTATCTGAAGAGATCTTTTTTAACCTTATAGACAATGCAATTAACTATAATATCGAAGGCGGCTCCATAAATATTTCGACCAGTGAAACCAGAAATTATTTTATGATCTCCATAAATGATACCGGGGTAGGCATTCCGGAGAGTTCACTTGAAAGGATATTTGAAAGGTTTTACAGGGTTGACAAAAGCAGGTCACGCAACAGTGGAGGAACCGGGCTGGGACTTTCAATCGTGAAGCATGCCGCGGATCTTTTAAACTGGGAGGTGACCGTTTCTTCTACCATTAAGGAAGGTACAACCTTTACGGTTACCATACCCTACTCCCAAATTGCTTCCACCTGATCTGCTATTGATGTACGATGTATCGACGTTTTTTTGTTTGGATTGCAACTACTCGGCTGTCATTATTAGAATATTCAATCATCGAAATATATGAAATGATATGGTGGTTCCCCCCGCCGAAGGCGGAGGGAACTCATCACTATTGCTGTTTATTATAGTGAATATGATAATTATATGCACCCCGGTTCTAAGAAGTAAACCGTTTTCTGAAACGGTATCTCAATATCACCCCGGTAAGATTCAACAACATTACCAGCATGATGAGAACAATTACCGTCCCGTACTGTATGGAACGAGTTTCCTGTATGTGGGTTCCGGCAGTAGCAAGAACATAAATATGGTACGGCAGGGCCATCACCTCGTGAAAAACTGAGGTGGGCAAGTCGGGTGTATAATACGTGGCTACTGTGAACATTATTGGAGCAGTTTCACCTGCAGCCCGCCCCAGGGAAAGCATGATACCGGTAAGTATACCGGGTATTGCGCTTGGTAAAATGATCTTATAAATGGTTTGCCACCTGGTGGCTCCAAGCGACAATGAAGCCTCCCTGAAGGTGCCCGGCACCGTCATGAGCGCTTCTTCCGTTGACCGTATAATAACAGGAAGGTTCAGCACACCCAGGGTAAGCGAACCGGCGAGAATGGATGATCCAAAATCAAGGAAAACCACGAACAGGCTTAATCCGAAAAGGCCAAATACTACCGAGGGAACACCCGCAAGATTATTGATCCCCAGGCGTATTATCTTAACGACCCTCGGGTTGTTGGCATACTCGTTCAAATAAATAGCGGTAACGATCCCGATGGGAATGGATATAGCCGCGGAACCGATCATAAGATAGAAGGTACCCACAATGGCGGGGAATATGCCTCCTGAACGCATCTCGTTCCGGGGCATCTGGGTGAGAAAATCCCATGATATGGCTGATCCCCCCTTGTAGAATATAAATCCCAGAATAATAAATAAAAATCCGATAACCACAAATGAGAACACCCGTATAAGGATGAACATGGTCTTTTCTGCAATTGCCGCCTGGTTTTTCATGTAGCTTTCATCTCCAGATATGTCAATTCATCAAGCATGAATATATAATCTTCAGTTTTCCTTAAATTTATACTTATTTGACAGGTAATCTGCCAGTATATTGAACATGAACGTGATCACAAACAGTATAATACCAATAGCGAACAGCGCGTAATAATGCTCACTTTGATGCGGTGCCTCCGCCATCTCCGCGGCGATGTTGGCCGTCAAGGGCCGCACAGGATCGAATATTGAATCAGGAATGGTGGTTGCCCCTCCGGCAACCATGAGAACCACCATGGTTTCACCTATGACCCTGGAGATTCCCAGGATAATTGCCGTCCATATCCCCGAAAGAGATGCGGGAAGGGTTATATGAAATATGGTCTGCCACCTGTTCGCGCCAAGCGCATAAGATGCTTCTTTTAATGAAACTGGTACCGATGAAATTGCATCCTCGGAAATACTGGCTATAGTTGGTATTGCCATAAACGCAAGCATTATGGAGGCATTGAACGCGTTCAAACCCGTATCAAGATCGAAATAATCCTGTAACACGGGAGCCATAACAACCATACCGAAAAAACCGATGACAACCGACGGAATGGACGCGATTATTTCTATTGCAGGCTTCATGACCTCCCGAATACCCGGTCTTGCCAGCTCTGCAAGGTAAATGGCTATTGAAAGGCTCAACGGTATGGCAACCATGCACGCCAGCAATGTGACAAACAGTGATGCAATTATCAATGGGAAGGCACCGTAGCGTGCGGGTTCGCTGGTAGGATACCATTCGGTACCAAGGAGAAATTCACCTACTGGAAACGTCTGGAAAATGGGTAAGCCTTCCTTAAAAAGGAAAAGCATTATGAGAAACAGCACCAGCACACTGGCAAACGCTATTACAAGGAAGGTATGATGCAAAAGCATATCATACACAACACTTTTATGCCGTTTGAAAAACATCGTGAAGATCTCCAGTTACAATTCAAAATATTATCTTTCGCACAACTGCTAAATTCAGAATATAAAGATTTTATAAAGATAATGTTTATATAAAGTAAATATACAACTGAAGTTACTTCTCATCTATTAGCAAAAAATAACCATTATCTGTTACTACTCATCTATTGTCAAAAAAACAATCATTTATCTATAATTAACAGGAATGGTGATGGTCCCCCCCGCCTGTGGCGGGGGGAACCATCATAGGATTCTTCATTTTACGATGATTGAATATTTTAATCATGACAGCTAAGTAGTTACCAACTGGAAATAATATATTGAAAAATCATGTATTGTCTGTATACTATCTTATTACCGGGTAAAGAGCAATTAAAATAATGATCATACATGGAGCATTTTCTTGAAACATGAACAGGTATCTACGGCAAAACCAGGACTTCCCTTTCCGCCAGGAGTAAAGCTTGACGGCGATGGTGCCCAGTTCTCCATATTCAGCCGCCACGCAACAGGGGTTACTCTTCTTCTGTTTGAGAGATCAGAGGATGACACTGCCTTCATGGAATACAGGCTGGACCCCGTCCTCAATCGTACCGGTGACATGTGGCATATCTGGATCCCGGGCATCACCGGGGGAGAACTGTACGGCTACAGGATGGAGGGCCCGTATGAACCGGTGGAAGGGCACCGGTTCAATGCCAATAAGCTGGTACTTGATCCATATGCCAGGGCCATAAGCGGAAACCACACGTGGGATTTTACCAATGCCTTAGGGTATGATCCACGATCCGACAGGGAAGACCTCTCCTTCTCAAAAATTGATAACGTGCAGCACTCACCAAAATGCATTGTTACAGGCTCGTACACGGAAAATGACAGCAAGGAACGTCCCATAAACACCCCGATGCATGAAACCATAATATACGAAATGCATGTAAAAGGGTTTACCGCCAATCCCAATTCAGGCGTTTCCGCCCCGGGTACATACACGGGTCTCACCCAAAAGATCCCCCACCTGAAAGAACTTGGAATAACCGCCATAGAACTTATGCCCATACAGGAGTTCGATGAATTTGAGAACGTGAACACCAATCCTCTTACCGGGGAAAAATTGAAAAATTTCTGGGGGTACAGCACCATTTCATTCTTTGCTCCAAAGGCAGTATATTCACATTCCGGCACCATGGGAGAACAGGTACAGGAATTCAAGGACATGGTAAAGGAGTTCCACGCTTCAGGCATCGAGGTTATTCTTGATATCGTGTTTAACCATACCGCAGAGGGCGACCACCTTGGCCCCACTATCAATTTCAGGGGTATCGACAATTCTGTATATTACATCCTGAAGAAAGATAAAAGGTTTTATCATAATTTTTCGGGATGCGGGAACACCCTCAACTGCAACCATCCCCTTGTACGTGATTATATACTGGACTGTCTCAGGTACTGGGTAGTCGAGATGCACGTGGACGGTTTCCGCTTTGATCTTGCGTCCATACTCGGTAGGGATCAGCAGGGTAATATACTCAGCAACCCTCCCCTGCTGGAGCGCATTTCTGAGGATCCCATACTCAGGAACACCAAGATCATCGCCGAAGCCTGGGATGCCGGCGGCGCGTACCAGGTGGGGGCCTTCCCGGGTCGATGGGCTGAATGGAACGGCCGATACAGGGATGATGTACGCCGTTTCTGGAAAGGAGACAAGAACATGGTAAAGGGATTTGCAACCCGTTTGACCGGCAGTTACGACCTCTACGGCAAGCGGAACAAGAATCCGCTTAACAGCATCAATTTCGTGACCTGCCATGATGGATTTACCATGAACGACCTTGTTTCATACAATACCAAGCACAATATTGCAAACGGTGAGCATAACAGGGACGGTGAGAACAATAATCACAGCTATAATTTGGGGATTGAAGGGAACGAGGCAACACCGCTTATACACTCCCTTCGGAACAGGCAGGTGAAAAACTTCCTCACCACCCTTTTCATGTCACAGGGCGTACCCATGATACTTGCAGGTGATGAATTTCGAAGAACCCAGCAGGGGAACAACAACGCGTATTGCCAGGACAACGAGATATCATGGCTAAACTGGGAATTACGCCACAGTCATGCCGATATTATTCGCTTTCTCAAGATGCTTATAGGTTTCAGGCAAAACCATCCGGTATTACGCCAGGAACGGTTCTGCACCGGTGAAACCATAAGCGGGTACAAGAATCCCGATTGCCAGTGGCATGGTACCATTCCCGGTAAACCTGACTGGAATTATCACAGCCATTCCATTGCCCTGCAGCTTAACGGCAAGTACGCAAAAATATCTCACAGCAGCATTGACAGGGATATTTACATGGTTTTCAACGCCTCGTACTACAACCTGTCATTTACTCTTCCTCAGCCATTTAATGGTAAAAGATGGCTGGATATCATTGACACATCCAGGGAATCTCCGTATGATATCAGTGGAGAAGCTGACGCAGCTGCAATTGAAAGTGATCGTATACCTGTAAAAAAACTTTCATCAAGGGTGCTGGTATCAGTTGATTAATGTCGATAGTAAATATAAGTATAATTACCTCTGACGGTATAGAAAATGAATTTAATCCTCATCTCTTCACTTATCATTATCCTGGGGATATTTCTCTGGGCCCTGCTGACCCCTGAAAAGGACAGGGATGAAGCACGTGAGGGAGCCGATACACCCGAAAAGGTGTTTCGCAGACGTGCATCTGATGCTGAGATCGAAGAAAAATACCCTGACGACAGGGAACAACATCGCCGAAAAACAGACGTAAAAGAAGAACTGGCAGAAGTTGAAGAAGATTTCAAACTCCCTTTCCAGGTAGACGAGATCATCCCTGAGTATTCCAGGTTTATTATCTACCGTCGCACCCTGCTAAACGCGGAAATATACGCGAAAAAAGGTGATTTTAGCACAGCCGTATCCCTTTACGAGGGGGTTAACGCGCGCATAAACGATGCGGAAACCAACGAGAAGATCGAAGCCAACATCAATTACCTTAACCGCTACAGGAAACAGCAGCAAAAGCGGGAAGAGCTGGCCAGGCAGGAAGAAGCACGTGGAGGTAACAAGCCAAACGAGATCCGTTTATCACTGGACGGCCCGTTATCAATACCAGACAGGATCCAGATTGGTCTAACTTCCCCGCCACAGGAACAACTGGATGTTAAGAAGATTGCCGAAGAGGTGGCCAGGGAATTATACCAGAATGAACAGGAAAGCCCTGTAAAGGATGATACAGAAATAAAGCAGATGCGGTCTGACCTGCAGGGACTGCAAAACAGGATACACGAACTTAACGAAGAGAAGAACAAGACACACCAGGAACTTGAAGAGTTGAGGCAACTACAGTCAAGGGTTACCGAAACAGACAGGGAACCTGATGTTTCCCGCGTTAAATACGAGGGCCAGTTACCTGTTACCATTGATCCGCAGCCAATACTGGATATCCTGGAAAAGATCCCCACCCTGAAGGCCCCCGAACCCAAAAAAATGGAACCACCAGCAGCTGACGGCATAACTGCTCCCGGGAAAAGACCGGGCAAAGAAGGCCAAACCACGGAAGATACCCGTAAAGAAACGGTAGAAAAAAAAGAAGTGGAAGACCAGTCCGAAGACTGGGAACTTCTGAGCGACTACCTGACAGAACAGGATACCACTGCAGATCTTACAGATGAAGATATATTTGAAAAGATCCTCGAAGATGACAGTAAAACTAAGGGCAAAAGAGATGAGATCGAGATACTGGGTGACCGCCACGATGAATCAGAAGTGGAATATGATATAAACGACCGGGAAGAAGAGTCAAGGCAGAAAGAAGATGAGAAATTTTATGAAAATTTTCTACAGCACAACAAGAGGTTAAAAAAAGAACTTCCCATTTTAAAGGTTACCTATGATTTCAAGAAACTCCCGGATGATTTCAGTCTCTCAAAGGAAAAGAACATACTCGAATACTCATTTTACAAGTACAAGCCAATGCTGGAAAAAGCCGAGGAATACATCAAAAAACGGCGGGTGCGCGACGCAATTAATTATTACAAGGTAGTAATGAACCAGAATATTCCTCCCGAGTTTAAGAAGATGCTGCGTACCAATATTGATGATCTTTTTGAATACCTGGAGAAATACCTGACCTCGGATTGATCATACGGCCCTTGCTTCGCTGTATGAGTTGAACCATTCAATATCCACGTCGGACAGGTTATCAACTAATCTCATGCCGGTATAATAGTCCTTCAGTATTTTCAAATGGCATATCTCTTTATCACTTTCTGACATGGAATTATGATCATTCCCATTCTCCATGATGACCTCCAGGTAACGGGAATCCACCCATTCCATGAAATTGTCATCTTTTTCAGTGAAAATAATTACACTTGCTATTAAATCGAAACGGACTGTATCAATGGCCCTGAAGAATTCATCGTCATCACATCCGAGAAAGTGTGTAGCCACTTCTGCCTGGAAATAATCCCCCCATGTACACACCCCCGGTTTCGTTCCGTATTTCTTTTCAAGCCGCGTGATCTCTTCTTCTCCCAGATACGAGACCGAGGCCAGCCTGTCAACAAGCTCCTTGATAGAAATAAGCGCCTGTATTTTTTCATTCCCCGCATGGTTTGCATTGATAACAGGAATTACCGCCTCATTTACCAGCTTATCCATTGATTAACTCCTTAATAAAAAGTGACGAACACTACCATCATCGGTAGAATTTCAACAACACAATAGTAATTATTGCCGGGACCATTTTGATTTTCGCATGTGAATTGAACTTGACTGTAATCACATATTTGGATATCTTAGGTACTATAATGGAAGGTGAATAATTATACTATTATGAGAATCATGAGCATAACAGGAATGTCGTTTTTCAGGTCACAGCGGATGTCCGCATTCAGACCACCGGTGAACAGGACACCCCTGGCTCCCATGAAACGCTTTCAAAGACAGGTTCGGCTGCCCCGGCTTCCGGAGAATCCACGGGATTCCTTACGTTCCCTTCTCAACAGGCAGAGAGATTTTCATTTCCAACGCGGGAAATTATACGAAAAGATGCAGAACCCCAGGGCTGCCATATCTGCCTACGAGAAGGCAAAGTACTATAAACCTTCCGATATTTCGCTGGTAAAACAGGTACATAATATTCGATTAGACCGGATCCAAAACCTGAAAGCGTGAACCACTTTTTCTTCTTTCAAACCACCTGGTATCCATTTAAAATAAATATGTGACTATTAGAAAGTTCTTGAAAATAATGGTATTATATCCGACCTTAAATAAGTAAGGCTCAATAGAATACGTACATGATCCGCTATTATTTGGGATCGCAATCCTGTATTAAGGTGGACAATGGTTTCTGAACAATTCAAGGTAATGAATTATCTTTCCAATTCCTTTATTACTGTTGAAGGTAAAAGGAATGCGGATAACTTTTTCATTATACGTGCCGGCAAGGTGAAGATCGCCAGGGAAAACCCTGTCATCGGGGAAGACCCGGGTGTTGTTCTTGGACCAGGGGACTTTTTCGGCGTGATATCCTGCATGAGCGGTCATGCCAGGATAGAAAGTGCCATTGCGATTTCAGATGTTTCCCTGATATCAGTACACAGGGAACAATTTGGGATACTGATCCAGAAAAACCCTGCCGTAGCAATGAAGATCATACGATTTTTCAGCAAAAAGCTGCGGGAATTCGACCAGGCAATTACCCGGTTGACTTTCTCAAACGCCGTTGAAGAAGATCCCGAACATCTTTTCAATATAGGCTCATATTACCTGAAGAAGAAGCAGTTCAATCATGCGGCGTATGCCCTTCAAAGATACATACAGTACTGCCCCAATGGCCCCAACAGGGACAATGCCATACAACAACTGAAAGCATTGAAGGCACCCCTGAAGGTTCCGGAAAGCCCACAGCAGCACGGGCTTAACCGCACGTTCAAGGACAACAAGATGATCTTCTGTGAGAACGAGCCCGGGGATGAGCTGTATATCATACAGGCGGGAAAAGTAAAAATAACGAAGATAGTAGACGAGGAAGTATTGCTTGCCGTCCTCAAGGCGGGTGACATCTTCGGCGAAATGGCTCTTCTCGAGAACAGGCCAAGAAGCGCATCAGCAATCACGTTCGACGAAACGTCGCTGCTTGCCATCAACAAATCAAACTTTGAGACCATGGTAAGCCAGCAACCGCAGCTGGCATCACGATTAATTCAGCTTCTCAGTGAAAGAATCTGGACAGCATACAGGCAGCTTGCTAACCTTATGTTACGGGACCCCATTGGTAGAATATATGATATGCTGCTTATCCAGATCGATAAACAGAAGATCAATATATCGCCAAAGGAAACCCATACATTTGATTTTGGCGCAAAAGAATTGATAAACATGGTGGGACTGACGCCCGAAAAGGGTGAGGCTCTAATCGTAGAGCTCCTGGAAGACAAGCATATCAAGCTTGAAGAAGGGAAGATAATGTCCACAAACCTGGAAGAACTTGAAAAAACAGTCCATTTTTATAAGAAAAAATCAGCATTAGAACGTAAACGTGAAGCCAGTAAAAACACTTAAATACTTTGCCATTGTCCTGGTCTCGTTACTTATCCTGGCGGGGGGAAGTGCAGCACTATTCGTGTACCTGTATCCCAGGGAGAAACTCCTTACCATCATCACCACCAGTATCGAGAATGCAACAGACAGGAAGGTTTCCATAGGCAATATTGACTATGGATTCAGCGGTATTATAGTCAACGATTTCAAGATATACGACGACATTACCGGCAAGAACGGATTTATTGCGTCCGCAAGTGAAGCCCATATCCGCTTTTCGCTGCTATCACTCCTTGATAAGCAATTCACCATTAATCATATAGCCCTCAATAATGGAAAGATCAACATTGTCTATACCGATGGTACCTCTAATATTGAACGGCTTATCCGTCATTTAGTCAAACCAGGTGAAGAAAAGGAAGAAGAGAAATCATCAATTACTTCGTCCATTACTACCATCGCGTTGAACAACAGTACAATTCTTCTCAAGAACGCTCCGGATGCACTTGAACCATTAAACGGAACATATCAATGCGATGCCCTGTTATCCTTTCCCGGAACAAACCAGATCAAGTTCACGGACATCTACATCACCCTTCCCGATGACAGGGGAAAAATTGACTCAGATGTAACCCTCACCCTGCATGAAGGTGATTTTTCACTGAAAGGTGACGTAACGCTGCAAAAATGTTCATTGTTGTGGGTATACAAGTGGAGCAACGGTAATACAAAAATGCCATACCGTACCTTTAGTGGTACAATCAGGAAGCTGTCGGTATCCAGCAGCATGGTAGAGGGATTCGTCAGTGGAACATCACTTCTAACCGATTCCAAAAAACTCAAGGTTGACGGATTCGCCAGGGTGAATATTAAGCGGGAAACGGTGTTTATCTCCAATCTCGATGGTTCAATAAACTCTTCTACTTTCAAGCTCAATGAATTCCTGTTCAACCTTGACGGTGATGTTAAAAAAATTCACGCAACCGATGCTGACCTGATGATGGCAGATCTATTTTCAGTTATACCGGGTATTTACTACCCCATTACCGGTTCCCTGAAAGGCGATATACAATACTCCCCGGATAATATCAATGCCAATATTCGTGTTTCCGGTATTGGTTACAAAGGGAAACAGGATATTGTTTCGGGCCTGAAAACGGATATTGTTATCAAAGACAACAGTTTCAAGAAACAACAGGTACCATTGAAGATACTGGGGCAACCGTGTACCGTATCTGTTGCAACCATGGATGACAAGTTCAAGAGATTTGTTCTCAACGTACACGCTGAAAGATTTTCACTTGATAAAATCGATACGGGAGATAATGGATCTAGCGGCAAAATGAAAATTGATCTGCCAGTGGAGCTATCAGGTAAGATCACCTGTAACACCCTTGACATGGAAAAGCTCAGCTTCGCGAACACGCAGCTGAATTATCACTTCAAGGGAAGCAGGCTTTCAGTGTACTCGTTTCAGTCAAACTTTGCTGAAGGCAAGATCAAGGGAAGGGGCAACATCTCTTTCGCCGGTAACCAGCCGTTTTTTGATGTAAACGCCCGTTTTAACAATATAAAAGTCCAGGACCTTGCGGTTATCGATCCCCGGTTTGAGAAAAGGTTTTACGGCATCGCCGACGGGAACGTGAACCTGGAATTTGCCTACGACACCAGCATCCCCTTTCTGAACGCACTCAAGGGAAAACTGGAATTCACGATTGACAAGGGAAAGCTGGTGAATACCGGCATTCAGAACGGGCTTGGGATATGGCTTTCCGAACTGAAATATAAACTGAAAGACCTTGAATTCTCGAAGATATACGGGAATTTCAACATACAGGGACCAAACTATTACATTAACTCATTCATTTTCAACGCGCAGGACATACGCCTGAAGCTTGACGGCTATTTCAACAAGGTGGCAGATAGCAATATAAAAATAGACCTTGAATTCACGCCTGATTTCATTAAAGATCTGCCCAACCCTGCCCTGCTGCAGCTAAACAAGTATAAGCAGGGAAGGTGGTACGTTATCCCCTTTGAGGCAAAGGGTAAGGACATTACCGAGGGGAAGAATATCAAGCGTTTACGATAGCTCGCTTCTCACCTTGTTCATCAGACCGCCCTTTTTAATAATGTCCTGCATAAAAGGCGGGAATGGTTTTGCCTGGTAGTTTTTGCCGGTGGTAATATTCTTTATTTCACCGGTATCAAAATCCACCTCGATCTCGTCTCCTTCGTTTATCTCTTTTGCAGCATCGGGAGCCTCGATTATTGGAAGCCCAATATTAATACTGTTTCGGAAAAATATCCTCGCAAACGAATCGGCTATTACGCAGGACACCTTTGCCGCCTTGATGGCGATGGGCGCGTGTTCCCTGGATGACCCGCAACCAAAATTTGACCCGGCCACGATGATATCACCGGGGGCCATCTTCTCCATGAATTTCTCGTCGGCATCTTCCATGCAGTGTACAGCAAGTTCATCCGGATCCGAGGTATTCAGGTACCTTGCCGGGATGATCTCGTCCGTGTTTATGTCGTTACCAAATTTCCACGCCTTACCATGTGCCTTCATCCTGAAACTCCTTTACGGTTAAGCAATATTTTTCGTTATCAGTTCAGTTCATCGGGATGGCATATCTTCCCCAGCACGGCCGAAGCGGCTGCTACCGCCGGGTTTGAGAGATACACCTCGCTTTTTGGATGGCCCATCCGTCCCACGAAATTCCTGTTGGTGGTGGCAACACAGCGTTCACCTTCAGCAAGAATTCCCATGTGACCACCAAGACATGGCCCGCATGTTGGTGCGGAAACTATACCTTCAGCATCAAGGAAAACATCGAACAGTCCTTCATCCATTGCTTTCCTGTATATTTCCTGGGTTGCGGGAATAACCAGGAGGCGTACATCTTTGTGCGCTTTCCTGCCCCGGAGCACTTCCGCGGCAACACGAAGGTCTTCAATTCTCCCATTTGTACAGGAGCCGATCACCACCTGGTCAATTTTCACACCACTTTCCCTGGCCGGTTTCACGTTCTCCGGAAGATGAGGATAGGCCACTACCGGTTCAATTTTCGATACATCGTATTCCCGAACGTCAACATACTCGGCATCTTCATCGCTGGCATATACAGTGAACTCGGCGCTTGTTCGGGATTTTACGTATTCAAGTGTAATGTCATCGGGTTCAATGATCCCGTTCTTTCCACCTGCCTCAATGGCCATGTTCGCCATTGTCATTCTACCCTCTGCCGAAAGATCCTTTATTACCGAACCGGTGAACTCCATTGACCTGTACAACGCGCCATCAACACCTATATCTCCAATTGCGTGCAGTATCAGGTCTTTTCCTGAAACATGGGGTTGTAATGAGCCCTCGTATATAAACTTCATCGATTCAGGCACCTTGAACCATGTTTTGCCTACAGCCATGGCAGCAGCCATATCGGTTGAACCAACACCCGTAGAAAAGGCTCCAAGAGCACCGTAAGTACATGTATGCGAGTCGGCCCCGATGATAAGCATTCCCGGCCTTGCCAGGCCAAGTTCCGGGAGTAGCGCGTGTTCAACCCCTACCCGTCCAACATCGTAAAAATGGGTAATATTCTGCTCTTTTGAAAATTCCTTGAGTATCTTTACCTGCTCCGCGGATTTAATATCCTTGTTGGGAGTGAAATGGTCCGGGATAAGGGCCACCTTACCTGGATCAAATACATGTTGTATATTCAAATCCCTGAATTCCTTGATGGCTATAGGGGCTGTAATATCATTACCCAGCACAAGGTCAACCCGGGCTTCAATCAATTCACCTGCGGTCAGTTCTTCCCTGTCTGCATGTGCTGCAAGTATTTTCTGAGAAATTGTCATTCCCATGATTACACCTCGTGTACATTTATTTATCTTTAAAAAAAACCGGTATGGCAGCCGGTAAAACTGCAGAGTTTTGTATTCCATGTAAAAAATCAAGTATGTTTTCAGGAATTCATGGAATCCTTCACTGCCCCGTAAAGCTCTTCAAGGTCAAATGGTTTCATCAACACGTAATCTATCATTGCCCGGTCTTCGTTTTCCATGGCAAGGTAATTATCCGATATTATTATGATCCTGGGCTTGTTCTCAATGTATTTTACCTGTTTTATGATGTCCCAGCCGTTCATGTCGGGTATTTGCATGTTCAATACAAGCAGGTCCACTAGTTCCATCTCCATGTGGGCCAGTGCCTGGGCACCGCTTACGGAAACCTTTACCGAGGCTTCCTTGTTGTTTAATGCCCTTTCAAGTATTGAATTGAACTCCCTGTCGTCATCCGCAATGAGGACGTTTATACCATTGAAATTAAAATCCCGGTGATTTCGTTTAATCTCTTCTTCAAGCATCTCCCTGGTATTCACGGGCAATGATATGGTAAAAACAGTGCCTTTCCCTTTCTCACTGTCAACCATGATGGCCCCATTATGGTTCTTAATTACCTGGTTGGACACTGACAGGCCAAGACCTGTTCCCGGTATGAGTGAATGTCCCAGGGAGCCCTTTGTGGTAAAAAATGGTTCGAAAATGCGGTCAATATTTTCTGATTCAATACCTGTCCCGCTATCGGATATTTTCACATATCCCGAACCATTTACCTGCCCGGTTTCAATGACAAGCTGCCTGTGCTCACTGTCCAGCATGGCATCACGTGAATTCAACAATATATTACTGATGGCCAGGCTCACCTTGTTGGCATCAAGGAACATATCATCCATCTTGCTTTTTCGCACAATTTCAATGGAGACATCACTTGCGTTCATTTCAGGGCGCAATATCCGGATACAATCGTCAACGATCGATTCAAGGTTGGTTAAAACCTTTTTAGAAGGTTTTCGGTATGAGAATATCAGCAACTGGTCTATGAGATTGGTTGCCCTCTTGACGATCTTCAATATGGTTTTCAGGTCATGTGTGCACTTCTCGCTTACCTTTTCCTGTGCAAGCATCAGTTCAACGATGCCCTGTATGCCCGCGTTCATGTTGTTAAATTCGTGGGCAATTCCCGAAGCAAGCGTTGAGATTGTCATATTCTTTTCCAGTTCCATGAGATTCCTGCGTGAATATATATCCTGGTCCTGGAGTATATGCAAAAACACGTATTGTATTGGATCTACCTGCACCTGTACGGGAAGCACATTTGTCTGCACTTCCTCGTTGAGGTCTCCTATTTGTACATTCTGGGTAATTTTTTCAAGGCTTGTCTGTATCTTGTAGTCAAGGGCATCGATGGGGCAACCATTGTCCCTCTTTTCGCATTCGGGAAATACTTCACTGCACTTTCTGCCCACCAGGTCAGAAGAATGGAAGAGTCGCTTGGATAGCTCATTTACTTCTACTATTGTTTTTGTGGAATCGATCACAATTACAGGTGATGGAATAGCTTCCATCATGCTCTTGTAATCAACACGTACCTGGTTTTTCATACTTCACGCTACACTATAGAATGCTGGGACATAAATGTATATATTAATCTACTTCATATTGAAAATTTATCTAATTTTTAATTACCAGTTTGTATAGTAAATATAATTGGCTCATTACTGAACACTTTTCACTTATCTTTATTATTCTGCGGTTATAAAATTGTGAATGAATAATGATTGTATCATTTTTTCATTTCCAAAAATCCGGATAGAATGGTATTATGAATGACATGAAAAAGGTCTGCTGATACAGTGCAATTCATGATGAAAGCAGGAATAGTTGGCGCAGGGGCAATGGGTACACTCTTTTCGGATCATTTCAGCCGAAACAGCATTGACCTTGTTGTGTATGAAAAAAGCCACACGCGAGTGGAACAGCTGGATAGCAGGTTACATGTTTCAACGGAACCATCAATTCTATCTGATAGAGATGTTATATTCATTTTCGTTAAGAGCTACGCTACAGAACAGGCTTGTACGGAAATACTTCCACATGTACAGGAAAACGTCATTATCGTTACACTGCAAAACGGGCTGGGGAACTTTGAAATACTTCAAACCATATTTACCCGCAACCCGGTTGTTGCCGGGGTGACCACGTACGGCGCATCACTGGACTCAACTGGCACCCTTGTACCCGGTGGAACGGGAGAGGTCATCATTGGAAGTGAATATTCCAGCAACAGGGCCCCGGTGTACCAACTCCTTTCAGACAGTGGATTCAATGTAACCGAGACGAAAAGTCCACTCAAGGTTATATGGGAAAAAGCAATAATTAATGCCGGCATAAATCCCATAGGGGCCATACTTGACATCCCCAACGGGAAGATAATTGAAAACCAGTATACCAGAACCATACAGGAACAGCTGGTACTTGAATCCTGTAATGTGGCAAATGCGCTTGGGATGGGAATTCCCGGAGATATGATGGTTGAACGTGCCAGGGATGTTTGTGCAAGAACAGCAACCAACTACTGTTCCATGTTACAGGATATCCGGTCAAACAGGGAAACCGAGATTGGCAGTATAAACGGCAAAATAGAAGAATATGGTAAGACTATGGGGATAAAAACCTCCTGGAACAGCCTGGCTGTACTATTTGTCAGGTCCCTCGAAATAAAGTCATCTTCCACTTCCTGAATAAACTGTTTGACAAACAAGCATCCTGCTACTTTCCTTAAATAAAAAAACGAGGTGAGTCTTATGGCTAATTCAAATGAAGGAAAAAAATGCTATTATTCAGTTGAGGACAATGGTGTTGCGATAATGACCATTGACAATCCACCCATGAACGCCCTCAGTGCGCCTGTTCTTGCCGACATGAAGGAGGCCATACAGGAGGCGCTGAATGATGATACTGCCAGGGTGATCATTGTTACAGGTGCGGGTAAGGCATTTATTGCCGGGGCCGATATTACCGAGATACAGAAACAAAAAACGCAAAAGGATGGAGCAGATTTCCTGGTGACCGGGCAGGAACTGTATAACATGATCGAAAACGCAGACAAGCCATTTATTGCCGCTATAAACGGATACTGCCTTGGCGGCGGTCTGGAGCTTGCCCTTGCCTGCCACATGCGTTTTGCAGATGAAAAAGCACAGTTGGGACTACCAGAGATAAAGCTTGGGATCATTCCCGGGTACGGCGGTACACAGCGCAGTCCAAGACTATTCGGTAAATCCAGGGCATATGAACTGATCCTTTCCGGTAATTTCATCGATGGACGGCGTGCAGAAATGTACGGCATTGTCAACAGGGTAACAGGTGCCGGTACCGTTCTTGATGAAGCTAAAGATATAGCAGGAGCCATTGCCTCCCGGGGGCGGCTTGCTGTACAGGCAGCCATGAAGGCAATTTCGGAAGGGCTTACCATGAACATGAAAGACGCGTTGACCCTTGAAAGAGAAGAATTTGGCAAACTCTGTGAGACTGACGACAAGGAAGAAGGCATTGATGCGTTTCTCAATAAGCGTGAACCAGATATTAAAGACAAGTAAAGATAGTGTCGGGATTTTTTCTACAGTATGAGTAATGGAAGGATAACTATCCGTCAAGTACGCGAAGAGGATATAGACGAGATATATTTCATTGAGAAAGAGTCATTTGACAACCCGTGGAATCATAAGAACATTCTTCACGAGTTGAACCTGAAGTTTTCAATATTTATACTGGCAGAAATTGACGCAAGCATAGCCGGATATGCCATCGCATGGCAGGTGCAGGACGAGTTGCAGGTGAACAAGATCGCGGTGAAAGAAGAATACCGTCGTATGGATATAGGTACCCTGTTGTGCAACAGTCTATTTAGCATGACAGATGAACCGGCAAAACGGATTTTCCTTGAAGTCAGGGAAAAAAATGTTGCGGCCCAGCAATTTTACCAGAAACTTGGCTTTAACACGGTGGGTTTCAGAAAAGACTATTACAAGACC
Organism: uncultured Leptospiraceae bacterium; assembly: GCA_964345775.1. GTDB lineage: Bacteria > Spirochaetota > UBA4802 > UBA4802 > UB4802 > M55B154. The sequence continues at coordinate 27,828 of CAYFSO010000027.1, forward strand.
GACAACGCGCTGCTAATGGAGAAAAGACTACCGGCAGATGAAGATCAATAAAGCAGAGTTTATCAAGAGCGCTGTTAAGCCTGAACAGTTTCCGCAGCTGCCCTACCCGGAATTCGCATTCGCCGGGAGATCAAACGTGGGCAAATCATCCCTGATCAACCTGGTCACCGGCAACAGCCGACTTGTAAAAGTGGGAAGCAAGCCGGGGGTCACAAGAACTATTAACTTTTTCTCAATTAACGAAAATATCGCCATTGCCGATCTTCCCGGGTACGGCTACGCGAAGGTGCCGCTGGAATTAAAAAAACAGTTCTTACCCATGATAAAGAGATACTTCTCAAACAGGGACAAGCTGAAACTTGTATTCCTGCTTGTAGATATAAGAAGGATACCCGGTGATTTTGAACACGAAATGATATCCATGATCACCGGAAACAATATCCCGGTTGCAATTGTGGCGACTAAATGTGACAAGATGTCCAACAATCAGCGAATAGAGAGCTCAAAAAAAATAATTAAAAGCCTTTCTATAGACAAGGACGCGTTGTTCTTTGCGTCTGCAAAAACGGGTGAAGGGAAAAAAGAATTGATACAGGTGATCAGGGATCATTCCCGGTAGTAAAGCCTTTCATTGAAGAAATAATAGCTTCTTTATATTTTTCTACCCTTTCTTCAAGTCCACCTGATTCTATTACATATATGAAATCATCTTGCAGCAGTAATGCCAGCAGGTAAGAATAATTTTTTCCATTAT
>CAYFSO010000028.1:0-28454 GCA_964345775.1 uncultured Leptospiraceae bacterium
TTGTATGCTTCATTTCTATGCATGGGAACCGTATGAATTGAATCAGGGTATAGTATTGAACCATCATTTTGCACCCTGAAACCCTCTATAACAAAGTTACTATTAATTTTTGGAGGAATTGGCAGATCCCATTCTTTAATGTATGTCTGGTAAAATATCTCTTTCAATGTAAGATGGAGTTTGGTTGGCTTTGAATGTGGATCAAGATTTGGATATACATTTTCGAAACATTCATTAACAACACCAAAAATCTTTGGTGTATGTGTCAGGCTTGTAAGGTAGACTTTCTTGAAAAACCAGTTTTTAATAAAAACATACAGCAATCCAAATATGTACACCAGTTGCATCAAACCCTTGTTTTCAGAATTTGAGTATACCGCTCCCAGGTGTAAAACATTTGATCCCTTGTATTTGCCAAGGTAACTCATTACGCAGCAGCATAGATCCTGTGAAGATCCTTTCATAGAACAAATTACGATGACCTTGTTTTTCAGGTAAGAAACATCTTTAAAAAAACTGAATGCTGGTGGTTTCCCGAGTTTTACGGCAGCTATGTCTTGAAGCCTTTTTTGAAGATAATCCAGGTTTTTGTTACGCATCCATTTACCGGGCCTGTTATATATCTCGAACCTGTATCTCCTGAAGGTAAACTTTATCGTGTTCAACATACAACCTCCAGAAACACGTTATTTAATATTACACCTGTTCTTATTATCGATATATTATGCTTGAATATTTATATACATTGTACTCAACATGGATCAAATACTTTTGGGAGGAATGTCTTTTGTTTGAATTAACAGCTGTTATCCTGCTCCTGCTGGCAATATCATTCATGTGTTCAATACTCGAATCAGTTATACTCTCAATAACAAGACCATATATCCAAACCCTGATTTCCAGTCATTCTCGAACAGGTAATCTTCTCAGGCATCTAAAAGAAAATATTGATCAGCCAATTTCAGCCATATTAACGTTAAATACTATTTCACACACTGTTGGGGCGGCAATTTCAGGAGCAATTGCAATCCAGGTATTCGGCTCAGAATGGATGGCTGTTTTCTCAGCAGTGTTAACCCTGCTGATATTAATATTTTCAGAAATAATCCCGAAAACTCTTGGTGCCCATTACTGGAAACAACTTGGCCCACCATCCGCGTATATTCTTAAAGTACTTATTTATATATTGAAACCGTTGATAATTCCAGTACATTTTATATCGAAGTTATTTGCAAAGGGTGATCCGGCTTTGGTAGTAAGCCGTGATGAGATCATTAATTATATACGACTTGGTTATTTTCAGGGTGCCTTGGAATCCCCGGAATACAAGATAATGGAAAACCTTTTCATGCTGGAAACCATTCGTACAAGGGAAATAATGACCCCCAGAACGGTAGTCTTCTGGATCGACAAAGAATGGAAAGTAGATGATGTTGTCAAAAACAACGTAAGGCTTCAGTTTTCCAGGATCCCATTATATGATCCCCGTAACAATAAGATAACGGGCATTGTATTAAGACGGGATATCATGGACCGCATCGCTGATAAGAAATTTTCCACACAATTATCAAGCATGGCATACAAACCGGATTATGTAATTGAAACAATATCTGTATACAGGTTGCTCAATCATTTTATTGTGAATAAGCTGCATTTTTCTGCCATATTGAACGAATTTGGCGATTACGTAGGAATCGTAACCATGGAAGATGCCATTGAAACACTGCTTGGTGTGGAGATCGTTGATGAGTTTGATCCGGCTGTTGATATGCAGAAAGTTGCAGAAACTGTTCGAAAGCGTAAATTCATGAAAAAGGTATAGCAGTGCAGGATAATGGCCCTGCACCGCTATATCTATTGCAACAATATTAGTCAGCAGCAAAGCTCTCTTCGAGAATTTTCATCACAGAAAGGTCTTCGCTCTTAATTGATTTTGCAAATGACTGTGCCTGTGGCAGTACATTCTTGATGTAGTATCGTGCGCTGTATACCTTACCCTGGTAGAAAGCAGCGTTCTTGTGTTCTTTTATGAACTCCCGAACCGCCTTTTTGTCACCGGTATCAACATTGTTTTCTTTCAATATTTCATCCAGTTTTTCCTGTGCAATACCGGCCTGCCAGTACAGTATCCAGCCAAGACATATTGTACCCATCATGTTGAGGAACGGATACGCGTTGGTAACAGGAACCATGAATTTTCCTTCCTTGCTGCACTGTACAAAGAACATTCCCATGTCAGCAAGCAGGTTGATAGCTTCCTGTACATCTCCTGTCAGGTCTTCAAGCTTGCTGTTGTCGGTAAACCTGGCAATGGTCTTGTTCATTTCATCAAGGAAATTCATGAAATTGGCTCCCTTTTTCTGGGACATTTTTCGTCCTACAAGGTCGAGTGCCTGTATACCGTTGGTTCCCTCATATATGGAACCGATCTTCAGGTCACGCATGAACTGTTCAACCGGGTAATCCTGGCAGTATCCGTATCCACCGTATACCTGTATTGCCTGCTCGGTAACCCTGAAACCCATATCCGTACAATATGCTTTCGTAATCGGCACAAGCAGTTCCATGATACCATGCCATTTTTCAGCTTCTTCACCTTCAGACGCTTCCTTTCGGTCAATGGCATATGCACACAGGTATACGAGAGCACGCATACCTTCTACATGTCCCTTCATCCAGAGAAGCATTCTTCGCACATCCGGTTGGTTGATAATGGGAACCCTGGGTGCTTCAGGATTCTGCATGTTCTGAAGATCTGCGCCCTGGTTTCGTTCTCTTGCGTAGTTCAACGCATGAAGATATGCTACTGATGCTGTTCCACAACCCTGGAGGCCCATGCCAATTCTTGCCTCGTTCATCATCTGGAACATTATCCTCATACCTTTTCGTTCTTCGCCCAGTAGTTCCCCGTAACAATCATTGTTATCACCAAAGCTCATTGAACAGGTAGCACTGCCTTTCAGGCCCATCTTGTGTTCAATACCCGTGATAGCAACATCATTGAAATCACCCATGGAACCATCATCATTGACCCTGTACTTGGGCACAATAAAGATTGAGATACCGGAAGTTCCAGGAGGATCTCCTTCAATTCGTGCAAGTACCGGGTGCACGGTGTTTTCAAAAAGGTCTGAATCACCACCAGAAATAAATATCTTGGAACCGTAGATCTTGTATGTCCCGTCATCCTGTTTTACTGCCTTTGCCTTGATATTACCTACATCAGAACCTGCTTCGGGTTCAGTAAGCACCATGGTACCGCCCCATTTCCCTTCATACATTTTTGTCATGTACTTGTTCTTCTGGTCCTCGGTACCGAATACCTCGATAAGATGACCTGCGCCTACTGCTGCCTCTGGATACAACAGGAAACCCATGTTGAACACGTAGTATTCCCGTGATGCAAGGTCAATTACGTACGGGAACCCCTGTCCACCAGCTTCAGGGGATACCGCCATGGTAAAAAGCCCACTTTCATTCATAATACCATGAAGTTTTTTAAAACAGTCCGGAATGGTTATCTTTCCATCATCGAACTTTGCCCCGTCCCTGTCAGCTTCCATGTAGGTGGGGAGTACTTCATCTTCAGAAATTTTTCCTGCAAGGTCCAGAACCATGTCGAACATATCCTTTGAAAAATCACCGTATTTTTCAGTTTCGAACAGTTCCTGTATCTGGAGCATCTCGTAGAGGACAAATTCCTGATCCCTGGGATCGACTATAACGCTCATAAGAACCTCTCACGTATATAATTATTTGTATATTAAAATACTACAAAAATAAAATTTTTCATTATAAATATGGACAACATATTCAAATATGTGATTTTATTGCTGATTATCAATGTACATAATATGTTTGACTTACGGTATTAATTGGATTTGAATAGCTCAAATAGCGGAGGTAGCCATATGAAATATATATATACTTTTTTTGTTTTTATCGCAGTATCCGTCTTCACCTGTTTCGCATTTGCTGATGACTGGCCAATTTACAAGGGAAATATATATTTTACCGGTAACAATGATGAAGTCATTGTAAAAAACAATAAATTGAAATGGCTGTTCCAGGCGGGAGAGAGAATATACAACCCCGTTGTATCAGCTGGAGATGTTTTCTTTATTGATAAAACAGCAAAAATATATTCACTTGAACAGGAAAGGGGAACCTTAAACTGGCTTACCGACACCAGGAAGATCTCCGCACAATTCAAGGCACTCTCAAGATCTGCGGGAAAGATCAAGTATCCCCTAATATCAGGGAACATGCTGCTTGTAAGTGATCCAATCGCCATCTATTCCTTTAATAAGCAAAACGGGAATGTTATCTGGGCACGAACCGGACTTCGAATGGATGATACAAAACCGCAGGGTCTTTCTGGACGAACCTATACTACCATTGTTGATGGTATTTATTCTGATCCAATCATTACCGACAATGTGATCTATTACGGTACACGTAACATGTTTTTATCACGCGAAACTCGTAATGGGCATCTAAAATGGGATAATCGTGATATTAAATCATACAGCGGGTTTCCTACATTTTACGATGAATACATAATCACTCAATCAATGAATTACCAGGCAAACAGGTATACTATTCATTGCCTTAAAGCAGATGATGGCAGGGAATTATGGAGTAAGATTATACCCAAACCTATCAAGATATTCCCACCTGTTGTATACAAACGCAAAGTCTTCATACCTTCGGGAAGTACTATCTTCTGCCTCGAACTAAATTCGGGCAATCTCTTGTGGCAAAAAGACTATGGTAAAATAATTACTTCCCATCCTTCGTTTACCGACAGGTCCGTTATTTTCTCAGCTGACAATAGTACCATCCTTATCACCAGTCCTGAGAATGGTTCTGTTTTAAAGTCAATATCCATAGGTCCACGTACATCCCCCCACTTTGTTCTTGTACGTGACCAGTTGTATGTTGCCTATAACAGGTATACAAGATCAGGTAACAGGGAAACAGCCAGGGGGTATGTACGGGCTGTTGACATCAGTAACGGCTCAACCATATGGGAATACACCGCCCCATTCCCCGGGGGGATTTCACAGCCTGTTGCAGCAAACGGTATCCTCTTTTTTCCAGCCGGTAAATATTTATATGCTATAGGCGAGGAATATTATGGCGGAGATGGTTTAACAGGATCCGGCATTACTACCCTGGATTCAGACGATTCAAAAACGAACAAGGCACCAATGGTGACCCCGCAAAACTCAAAAAAGATTAAAAACATATCACCAGAAGAAAAACCTGTTAAAACACGACCACTTGACCTGAAGATCACTGATAAAAATGGGAACGGTATACCGGCACAGGTAGAGATAAAGAAGAGAAAGGACGGCAGAACCGTGTACCAGGATGCTGCCAGGGTAAACAGGGAAGGTAAAATTCAGGTACCCGGCGGAGATAACGTTGAATTGCTTATTGATGCAGATGGATATGTTCCTAAAAAGGTAATTATAAATAGTAAAGACGATGATAAATCAGTTACTCTTGACAGGATAGAACAGGGTAAGGGATTCGTTGTTGACAATATACTTTTTAATTTTGACAAGTGGTATCTTAAAAAAGAATCGCTTGATATCCTGGATAAACTTGTTATAATAATGAAAAAGAATCCGGGACTGAAAATTGAAGTAAGGGGGTATACTGATTCAACCGGAAAAAAAGCATATAACCAGCAGCTTTCAGAAAAACGTGCTGATGCTGTTATAGAATATATGATCAAGAACGGGATTAGTCCTGAAAGATTAAAAGCAGTTGGACTTGGCGAAGCAGACCCTATCGCATCCAACAAGACGCTTGAAGGCCGTAGAAAGAACAGGAGAACAGAGTTCTTCTTTCTTAAATAAATATTTTTATGAAACCGGAGGATACGATGAAGTTAAAAGGTATCGCAATTGTAACCATTGGAATGTTTATGATCATTGGCTGTTCGCAGGGCAAGTACAGTGACGTTGAAAAGGTTATGGATAAACAAATCAAGGCACAGGAATCACTCATAAAGTCTCTTGAGAAAGCATCCAGTGCAGAAGAAGCAGGAAAGGCATTGACTGATTTCGCATCAGATATGGAAAAGCTGCAACCAGAGATGGATAAGATTGAGAAAAAGTATCCTGATCTTACAGCCCCACAGGCCATGCCAGAAGAATTGCAGTCAAAGATGAAAGAACAGATTGAAAATTCTCAAAAGATCTCGCAGTTAATGGCGAAAACGATGAAAGAATACGCAAACGAGCCAGTATTCCAAAAAGCAACCAAAAAGATGCAGGAAATCATGCAGAATATGTAGTTTACTGCCCTCTTCCTTTCCCCGAATCAGTTATTTCTATTAGCTGTTCGGGGTAAGGTTCAAAAAATGTCTGGCTGTCAAGGTATTTTTCATCGAACCGTATGATCCATGACTTTAGAATTGCATTGCAAACACTCAGTGGTACCCTGTTTATCCTGTACTGTTCCATTGTATCAAGGAAGTATGCTTTCTCTGCTGCATTCAATTCCTTTGAGAAATAACCCATTGCATGCATTAATACATTTATTACTGAAGTGTGCCTCGGCATTTTTGCAAATGCCCGGTAAAGCAGTTCCTGGTAATCATTAAAGACTTCTTTCACGGGTTTTTTATCATGGTTGGCAACTACCCGTCCCATATCTCTCATTACCGACTGGTTATAGGACAATAGCATCAATTTATTTCTTGAATGAAAGTCCACAAGGCTTCTCATAGTACCATCTTCTTTCACATGCCTGAAATCGGCCAGCATGAAAAGTTTTGTAAAAAAATGCTCCCGTATCCTGAAATTATTCAATCGACCTTCGTTTTCAACTGCAAGATGACCAAATCTTTCCACCACGGGACCACCGAAAAAACCATTTTCATTTCCCCGGATAGCAGATACCTTCCCTGTTGATGGATATACCTTTACATCCTTGTTACCACAGGATGGTGACCTGTCTTTCAATATAAACCCGTCAATATCTTCCAGGTTATCAAGAAACGTTTCCGTGAAGTTAACCATCTCAGCTGTTATATCAGTGCCTGTTTCACTCTGTACGAGCCTCAGTTCATTATCCCTTTCAACAACACGAATGGGTTTTCTTGGCACACCCAGGCCCACTTCAACTTCAGCACACACAGGGATAAACTCAACCACCGGCTTTAGTGCCCTGACCTCGTGACTTGAGATCATCATCCCGTTCCAGCGGCAGCTTGCAAATTCAAGGCACTTGCTCACCACAACCCGTGGTGTTGTAAATGTTTTCATTGTTTAACCTGTTTGACTTTATTATCATTTAGTAATAGTATATTATCATGCGTAATTATTGTAACTCAAGCAATATACTATAAATATTATGAAAATACTATTAACAGGAACAACCGGTTACATTGGCAGGCGGCTTGCATACAGGTTACTCCAGGAAAATGAAGTAGAGCTTCGCCTGTTCGTTCGCAATCCTTCGGCGGTGGATCCTTATCTTAAAGAGAACTGCGAAGTTATTACAGGCAATACTTTCGACTTAAACTCTCTCAACAGGGCGTTACATGATATAGATATCGCGTATTACCTTATTCACTCCATGGCTTCAGGTGGTGACTACTCAGAATTAGACCGTTTAAGTGCTTCAAATTTCAAAGATTCATGTAATAACCAGAAAGTTGCAAGGGTAATTTATCTTGGGGGGCTGGGTGACAGTGAAACCGGCAGCAAGCACCTGAAAAGCCGTATTGAAACCGGTACCATTCTATCGGGTAACGACGCAATGTACAATTGCATCTGGATCCGTGCTGGTGTAATAATCGGTTCGGGCAGTGCAAGCTTTGAGATTATCCGAAACCTCGTTCAAAAACTGCCTGTTATGTTCACCCCCAGGTGGGTAAGTGTAAAAACAGAACCAGTTGCCATCAATGATGTACTGAATTACCTGGCAGCATCAAAAGACATACAAATAAACCAGGATCTCCGGGTTGATATTGGTTCGGGAGCAATGACTTTCGGTGAAATGTTGTCAGTCTGTGCCGAAGTAATGGGATTAAAACGGATAATAATTCCTGTTCCCCTGTTCAGCCCCGGCCTGTCATCTTACTGGCTTGTATTATTTACACCGGTACCATTGAAAATTGCCAGGGAACTGGTTGAAGGCTTAAAATCAACAACCGTAAAATTGAACAACAATGCGGAAATATACTTCAATAATATTACTCCACTCGCATATTCTGAAGCCATTCGGTATGCCATCGACGAGATTGAATGTAACAGCGTATTGAGCCGCTGGTCGGACAATCTTGGCTCCTGTACTCTTGATGATGTCCCTGAAATACAAATTGAACACTATGTATATACGATGTCTTCATCCGCGGAATACAAAGGTTCACGGGAAATACTGTTTCATTCAATAGAACGTATTGGTGGAGATACCGGATGGTACCGTTTCCATGTGCTATGGAAGATCCGCGGTCTCATTGACAGGTTTAGTGGAGGGTATGGCACCAGGCGTGGGCGGCGAGACCCTGAATCATTGCGGATTGGAGACAGTCTTGACTTCTGGAAGGTGGTAGATATTGTACCCGGGACCCGCCTGCTGTTATATTCAGAAATGAAATTGCCTGGCAGGGGATGGCTTGAGTATTTTATTGATGATAAAAGTATCACCACAACAGCGTATTTCATACCATCCGGCTTAGCAGGAAGGCTATACTGGTACAGCCTGTACCCCATTCACAAGATGCTGTTCTACTTAATGACAAAAAAGCTTTGTTCTGAAAGTATCAATTATCAGGAAGATTAAAGTAGGAATGTACCACCTGCATCACCTCACCCGGCTTCTCCATGGGCACAAGATGGCCGGCACCTTCCATCACCATGAATTCACCCCGGGGTAGCATTTCCGATGCTTTCTTCAGGTCTATGTAATTACGGTTTTCACTTTCACCCCCCTCCATCACCAGCGCAGGGCATTGTACTTTCTCAAGAAGTGGCCACGGGTTTGCCTGCATTCCTCCCATAAATAACGCTGCCTCCCGGCGGGGATGACAGGCCAGGGTAAGGCCGCCTGTATCACCGGTTACCATACCGTACCTGATATAGATATCAAGCATCTCGTCGTCCCAGTTGCTGAACAGTTTCTTTGACCTCAAGTATTCTTTTGCGGCGTTGTCACTTTCCCAGTAATTCCTTCTTTTTATTGACTTGGAGGCAAGGGGGTGCTGATCAACAGTGATCTGAACCCTGTAAAAATCTTCAGGTAGAAATATGGGTTCTATGAGAATCATCTTACTGGCTACAGAACCGTGAACTGCCTCTGCAAGTGCCATGGTGGTAGCACCCATGGAATGTCCTACCAGGTAAGGTTCCGTAGTTCCAAGGCTTCTGCATAATGAGCAGAGGTCATCGGCAAGCTGCATCCAGCTGACACCCCCCTCCTCGGGATCAATTACGCGATGGTCACAGAAATACGGAGAGATAACCCTGCACCTTCCAGCCATCTCCCTTGCGATTGGATGCCATATCCATGGTAAAAAACCCGTGGCATGAAGGAAGATTACATAAGGACCATCACCATCATAATAGAGATATTCAATCTCGCTATCACCTATATCCTGTCTGCGTACCTCTGGCATTGGTCCTTTCATAAGAGCTATCCCTTTCTGGATTTAATTATTACAGGTTCTTTCTGAAAAAGGTGGTGACCAGTTTTTCTGCTTTTGCCGGATCGCCCTGCCACGCCTCCGCATGCTTGTCACACGGGGCTTCCCAGAATTCCTTTGGTTTTTTCGCTGCCTCATATAGTTTTTCCCCGTGTGTATAATCAATATAATCATCATCCCTGCAGTGAATTACAAACACGGGACGTGGAGATATTTTTCCGATCTGCTCAACAGGTTTCATAACATCCACGTCAAGATCTCCCCTCATCTCGTAGAACATCATCACCAGGGGCATCATGGGATATTTGGGCAATCCGAAGTCCACTTTTGCCCGTTCAGCTATGATCTGCTCGAAATCGGTAAACCCTGCCTCGAAGATGCCTGCTTTTATTCTCTTATCCTCGATCATGGCGGGAACACTTGCGGCTACACCCATTGAAACACTGAGCACACCTATGCTGGAGTTATTCTTTTTATTGGCAAGAAAATCAACGGCTGCGAGCACGTCTTTCTTTTCATGGTACCCCATGGAATTAATGCTTCCCTCGCTTTTACCCTGATACCTCAGGTCTATCAGCAGTACATTAAACCCTGCATCATGCAATGGTTTCAGCCAGCGCATACCTTCATGACGTGTGGCACCACGTCCGTGAACAGTGAGAACCGCCTTCTTCGAATTACCGGCAGGAACATACCAGCCACTTATTGCAATGCCATCTGAAGTCTTGAAGGTTACATCCTCATATTTGAGGCCGACTTCTTCGGGTCCTTTACAGTAAATGAAATGCTCCTGTGGACATTCTGTTTTTGGCGGATACAGAAGTACAGATGAAAAATACCACGAAGCACCCAGTAAAACGGCAATAATTACAATACAAAAAATAATGAGTATTGATACGGTCCTTTTGCTCATATCCCTCTCCAGTTTATCTTGTTTTGATCACATATATTTACTCTGCAGTAATATTGATACGAACCAGCCTGTCCTTTTGTGCAGCTTTTTGCCATTGCTGTGTATACAAAAATCCAATGAAACCTTTACCACTGGAAGTTGCCTTTAAAGTAAAGACCTGTTGTTCAGGACGCCCGGTAACTTCATCACCGGGTTCTTTTTCCAGTATTTCCGGCTCCCCCAGAACTGTTATATTGTCAGACTTTTTATTAACCATCCACGAGAAACCGGTACTTAACTGTGCGGGAAGACATATTCTGAAACGTTTCCCTGTTTCTACGGAAATATTCATTTTACGTGTTTCATTGTCAATGTTTACCGTACAAATATCTTTTTTGCAGGCTGACATTGATACACATATCGCAAATACAGTAATAAGTACTATACTTGGACCAGGCATCAGTTTTGTCATTCTCATACTAACCATCTCCTATTGAAGCTCCTTTTTGTCCACGGTGATCCATGCGGCACCGTATCCAATGTTATTGCATCCATATTCTATCCACATGTATCCATTTTCACCCCATCGCTCTCCCCATGAATTCTTGATGAGGTATGACTTCTTATTATCATCCCAGCCAACTATCACAATACCATGATTAATGTCTTTCTCACCCCTTACACGCACATGCTCATCATATATGCCTCCAACGTATGCCTGGAAAGCCGGGGTAACCTTTACACATGCTGCAATGGGTCCATGCTTTGAAATTGCCTTTTTCATGGCTGACACAGATGGAATGCCGGCATCGTTCTCCACGTATCCCCAGGCCACCACCCTGTGTCCCGTTTTCTTCGCCTGGCTGCACCTCAACGCTTTTCCCTTGTAAGGTGAATGCTTTTCCTCAACAACACTGTTATTTGTCAGGTAATCAAAGACCTTTCCATACCAGCCTCCATTACAGCTGCCGGCATCACGACCACGCGAATCAATCGCGCAATCGATCAGGTGTTGTTCCGAAAGGTCCAGTTCTACGTCATTCATTATCTTAAAGCATGATTCGTATACTGCCAGTGACGTGAAGGCCCAGCAACTGCCGCATGTGCCCTGGTATCGAACATCTGTCATCATGTCATTATCGTACCAGTTGAATGACTTCAGCGAGGGATCCGCAAGCTGAAAATGGTCAGGAAGATCCTCCTCTGGTATTTCTTCTGGTTGAGCAGTTTTATCACCTTCTTTTTTGGGTTCTTTCTCTTTGAAATATTTGCTCTCACCTTTTTTTTCTTTTTCGTATTCTTTAAGCTTTTTCAGAAAAGCCCTGAACAGCCTTTCCCCCCAGCTGCTCTGTATACGTGACTCCTTCTCAAGAGTATCAGGCACAGTTATACCGGTAATTTCATCTATTTCATGCTTTATGGCATCCGTGATGTCGACCTTATATTTGAGATTTCTTTTAATGATATCACGGCGTATTTGCTGCATTTGTTTTTTGACAAGTTCGACGTCCTTTGTTTGACGTTCTTTCTGTTCTTCAACGTCTTTTTTGAAAAAATTGAAAAAACCGGATTCAGAATACGAGGCTGACTGTAACGAGAATACCGCCACTACAACCAAGACTGCAGGGATAACTATATATCGTTTCATCTTCATAACACCATCCTGTTTATTCGTTCACAAGATAATAGATTATTAAACGGGGTTTCCGCAAGTTTTTTTTATTATAATCATACACATTCCTTGTTGACTTATCCTGCTGCCTGTATAATACTTTATTTCAAAATAATTCGGAGTGATGCCATGCAGCATACCATTAAACACGGTCCGTCGTACGCACTCCTTCACGTGGACCTGTCCCCGGGAGAAACGATCCGGTCGGAGGCCGGATCAATGGTCTACATGAGCAGGCACCTGAATGTGTCCACTCATGCTGGTGGAAACATACTGACCGCGTTCGCAAGAAAAATACTTGGCGGCGAATCATTTTTCCTGAACACGTATTCCGTGAAGGGAGAAAATGCATCCCTTGGCCTTGCCGGTTCAATGGCCGGTGATATACATCATCTTACTCTAAACGGGAATGCTGTATTCATACAGGGAAGCTCATATCTCTGTTCGGGGGACGGGATCACCATCACTACAAAATTCGGCGGTATCCGCTCACTACTTGGAGGAGAAGGCCTTTTTCTTTTAAAGGCAGGGGGAAACGGTGATCTCTTCCTTTCTTCATACGGTGCCATTCTTCCCATAAAGGTTGAGCAATCCTACATGGTGGATACCGGCCATATAGTGGCATTCGACGAAACGCTTGAATATAGAATACGCCGGGTTGGCAACTGGAAATCTACTTTCTTCTCAGGTGAAGGCCTGGTTGTAGAATTCAGCGGAAAGGGCACCGTCTGGATACAAACACGGGTGCCGTCCGGATTTATCAGGTGGTTGATACGGCTTTTACCAGGGGGATGATATGGATATCAATATTAACTATAAACCTTCCTATGCCATAGCAGATGTATTCCTGAACGCTGGTGAGAAGATACTTGCTGAAAGTGGTGCCATGATGAGCTTCACTTCGGGTATATCAATTGAAACTCACAGGGCACAGAAGGGAAAAGGGGTATTCCGTTCACTTAAAACCTCTTTTTGGGGAGGAGAATCTTTCTGGATGAATACATTCACCGCATCTTCGGGCGATGGAAGCGTAACCCTTGCACCAACCCTTCCCGGTGATATAACACATGTGGACTGTAACGGAACCATTTTCGTGCAATCGTCCTCCTTCCTTGCCGGAAGCACAGAACTTGACATGGACACCAACTTTCAGGGCATGAAAGGCTTTTTCAGCGGGGAATCCCTTTTCTTTTTAAAAATTTCAGGACAGGGCCCTCTTCTGCTCTCAAGTTACGGGGGCATCGAAGAAATACATGTAAAGGACAGTCTTGTTGTTGATACCGGTCACATAGTAGCTTTTGACGAAGGGTTGAGCTATACAATAAAGAAGTTTGGGGGATGGAAGTCATTCTTTCTTAGCGGCGAAGGCCTGGTGTGTGAGTTCAACGGGACCGGCCGCGTCTGGATACAATCGAGAAATGTAGCTTCACTTACAACCTGGTTAACCGCCAAGCTTCCACCGAAGAAACAATAGGGGTACATGTATGAACTATGATATAACCAGCAGGCCTGATTTTTCATGTATAAAGATCGAATTGCAGGACGGGGAACGCATAATGGCAGAAGCGGGTGCCATGATTGCCATGTCGCCCGCTATTCACATACAGACCTCTGCCAGGGGTGGAGCATTCGGTTCATTGAAAAGGTCATTTCTTGGTGGGGAATCTTTTTTTATGAATACCTTCACCGCAGAAGGGGCCAGCGGTGAAATATACTTTTCCCCTCCCACATCGGGTGACGCATGGTCACTTGATATTGACAACCATGCATATATTTTATCCACAGGCGCATATATCTGCAGTACACCAGGTATAGAACTGGATTCTAAATGGGGCGGCGCAAGGGCTTTTTTCAGTGGTGAAGGCCTTTTCTTTTTAAAGGCTGCAGGAAATGGTACGCTTTTCTTTTCAAGCTTTGGCGCCATTCACGAAATCGATGTCACCGGGGAATATATTGTGGATACAGGGCATATAGTGGCATTCGAAGAATCCCTTCAATACAATATAGAAAAAGTTGGTGGACTGAAGTCGCTATTCTTGTCCGGCGAAGGGCTTGTGTGCAGGTTTACTGGAAACGGCAGGTTGTACGTGCAAACCCGCAACCAGAATTCATTCGCCGCCTGGGCAAACCAGTTCAGAAGGGTTAAACGATCATCAAAAGATTGATCAATGACCGGCCCTATTGATTTTCTATAACCATTTCAAGATATGATCTCATGGTAAAATCTGATAATCCAAGAGTTTCTGCCAGTGAAAAAAGCTTTTTTTCCGCATCTTCCCTGTCATCGCTTAATATCTCGAGCTCCACGAATGTTCCCAGTATTTCAACCGTATCAAGACATACCAGTATATCATTTAACATGTATTCTTCACGTTCCTTGGATACTGATCCCGAATTAATAAAGCCAAGTTTTATCAAAATATCTTCAAGTCCTTCCGGGTCATCAACGGGAACTTCTCGTTCATACCTGGTCTTGGCCCTGTCGGACAATTTTGGGCCTTTATATGTGATTACGGAAAGATCACCTGACCTCCGGATCCGCAATGCTTCATCTGTTTTGGAGAAGTCCCTTGAAGGATGGTTAAAATAGGTGTCCTTCTCGTGCAAAATGCCGAGAAATGAAGCTCCCATGTCTTTAATCCTGTTCCTTATATCATCAATATGATCACAAAATGCTTTTATTTCGATTTCAAGCGAACTCACGATTACCTCCTGTGTAATGGACCACTTACCGCGATACCGTCACTGCCAAGAAAACGGCGTAATTTACCATTCACCTTGATGATTATACTGTCCACGTTTTCGAATTGTGTTGCAGTATATATGATCTGGTCAATCCTGTTGAGGAGTATGCTCCCGGATGCCCCGTATTCAATTGCACTGTTAAAATCAATAATGGCGGTACTATTTGTAATAGACACGCTGTATATCTTCAGATTTCGCGGTACAGCCGTAAGCAGCCCCCTGTTCTTTTCAGATGTTGATGGACCTTCAATGAGCTCCCGCAAAGCCGATTTTACCGGTGTACCAGCTTTTACCTTACGGAATACCGGTTGCAATGATGTTTTTTCAGTCCTTTCGTTGAAATGTACCAGGTATATCTTGACCTTTCTGGTAGAAACTATCTTTTTATCTTCCTTATCATCTTCCTTATCATCTTCCTTTTTATCTTGAAGGTCTTGAGCAGTCTTTTTCTCCTGTATTTTATCTTCTGCTTTATCCGGTTTTTTGTCCTCAGCAGGAGGCTTTACGGGATCTATAACAATGTTCTGCGGGGTCACAGGATCAGATTTTTTTAAATTTTCATCTGTGGCATACCTGTTGAGCAGAACAAGAACCACGATCAGCAGGATCATGATAACAAGAACATAACCCGCTTTCGAATTTGAAGGCTGTTCCTGTGTTTTGCTGCTTTTTTTATTACCGGACTTTTTTGCTGATGTTTTTGTCGATGATTTCTTTGTATTTGTTTTACCGGTACCGGTCTTTTTTTTGCCACCTGTTGCCATCTGCGTTAACTCCAATTAATAAATGGATTGATCATAAGTATATCTATGAATGCCATTATGCACCCTTTTTGTCAAGGCAACATGTATAAAAAACTATCGAATAAATTATTTATCCACTTTCTACAATATAAAATTTTACATATATGTAGCATAAATTATGTGGAATTTTACATATTAGCGGTATATCTTATCAGGTAAGGAAGATATATTATGCAGGCAATATCATTGACAGAAAAAACAACAGGTGAGCTGGTTCAGCTTATTGTATCGGGCAATGCTGAAGACAGGAACTTTGCCGCGGAAGAAATTATCCAGAGGGGTTACGAAGGTGCTGAGCAAATGATCCCCCTGCTTGCACAGCAGGATAAAGAAATTCAGGATACGGTAATCTGGGCATTATGTGAAATGAATGACAATACTGACAGCTTATTGATTGATGCCCTTTCCCATAAGGATGCTTCAATACGTGAAAGCACGGAATATATTCTCGGCATAAAGAAACGGGTGGATGCCATTCCCTGCCTTATTACTCTCCTGAAAGACGAATCAGAAGCTGTTCGACAAAGTGCCGCCTGGGCAATGGTAAAGATTGGAGAGCCATCTGTTCCATACCTCATAAAAGCACTCCTGGACAACAGTATAATTGTCCAGGAGCTTTCCCTATGGAGCCTGGAAAAGATTGGTGAACCCGCTGTTGAACCATTGCTTGAAAGCTTTACCGCCTTTTCCCCGGATACGAGGATCATGATCGAAAATCTCCTTGTCAGTGTATCCGATGGTATGGAGGAACTCTTTATTAAGCACCTTGACTCAGATGATATTGAATTCCGGTTAAGCATATTAAGGATCCTTGGACAGATGAGAAGTGAATTGACTACCGGTGTTCTTATGGAGTACCTGCAATCAGACCACAGGCCACTCAGGCAGCAGGCGGTTCTATCGCTTTCCAGGGCAGATGATTCTGCTATACCTGTTATATTCAGGGCAATCTCTAACGGACAGATCCCTGTTGATGATGATATTATCAGCCTTGTGACAAGGATCCGCAAGCCAGCTGTTCCGTATCTATTCGAATTTTTGTGTGATCCCAACGTTGATTTACGGATTATGGCTGCGAAGGCCCTCGGTATAATAGGTGACAGGCGTTCCATTGAACCGCTGATAAACAGTCTTGATGACAGCAACAGCAGGGTACGTGAAATTGCAGCACGTGCGCTTGGAATATTGAAACACCCGGCTGCGACAAAACCCCTTATGAAATTACTCTTGAACCCTGATCACGATGCGGCCATATCAAACACCATCCATGCCCTGGCAGACATGGCCGATGAAAAACTTGTATGTGAAGCCGCAGAAAACTTTGAATCACTCAAGCCTCTTGTACAACAACGTGTCATACAACTGCTCGGCAATTATCGGTGTGAAAAAAGCGAAAACATAATGCTTCAAAGCCTCAACTCTGACAACGAGGATACCAGGCGATATGCAGTACGTTCACTTGGCAAATGCGGAAGTGAAAGATCCGTTGAGCCATTAAAAAAAGTGATAATTGAAGATATAAATATCATTTCAAATGAAGCCCGGTCTTCCCTTAAGTTAATTCTGGACAGGTTAAAAAGAGATAATCTGTAATAATTTACTTGCCAAAACAGCATGTAATTCTATCAAGGAATCATATTATCAAACCTGGTACAACAGCAAAGGAATCTAATAATGCATGTAATCAAAGAAGTACTTCTTTATAACTGTGACTCGCTTGAATACGTCGGTAAGATCACGGTCAACGATGGACAATGGCGCTTTGAGGATATTGACAACGAGCATCTTATTAAAACCACGTCCGGCATGCCCCTGAAAGCAGTGCTTGCTACACTGATAGCCTTTGATATGGTCTATGACATCGTAGAAGAATAAAATACTATTTAGAGGCTGGTGAAGGTTCGGAGATCTTTTCCAGGCTGTTGGCTGAAAAGGCATTTGCAATATCGTAAATTGTTTGTTCTTTTTTGTCAATCCTGTATACATCGATCATATTATCACGTGCGATATAATATGCGATCTCACCCATTTTACTTGTAAATATGATGTCTATGTTATAATGTACAAGTGCTTTTACCACGTTCAACCCTATGTGTTTCTCATTCTGTAAAAATTCGTTCAGGTAAAAATCTTCTATATCCGTGCCGTCCGGATTCATGATCACGATAGCATAATAAGGAGATCTTCCAAAATGCGGGAATACCATTGAATTCAGGCCATCAACCGTTTGCACCGGCACTACAGCCCTGAATATATTATTCTCCGCAGGCTCTACACTGATATAAACATCTTCTACACTATCAAATGCTGCCATTATATTTTTTCTAATCCTGTTTGCGATATCCTGTGCAGCAAAAACAGTTGCAGAAGGTGATGTTTTCACGCTCATGTCTACCATTTTAAAAGGCCCGGCTTCCCTTATCGCAACATCATCCACCTGCTTTACACCTTTCACGCGTAAAGTGGAATCCCGTATCATCTGCTGTAGTTCGGGGTCCATGTTTGCATCAAGCAATACAAGTATTGACCTGTGCACGTTCTCTATACCGATCTTTATGATGAAAAACGAGATCACCATTATTGCTGCTCCCTCCACGTATGGAACACCATAGACGGGAAGTAATATACCGGAAAGCACAATGATGGAGGATACAACGTCCAGAAATGATTCCCTTGCGTTTGCCTCAAGGGACATTGAATGTATTTCTCTTGCTACTTTTAATTCAACTACCGCTATGATAACGGCCAGTACGATCGATATTCCGGCAGTACACGCGGGCACGAATGGCATGTCACCCTGCGGCATCCTCTCACTGGACATCTGGCGAAATCCGTCAATACCCATATCTACGCCGACATATAGTATGAACAGCCCTATAAGAAGTGCTGCAATTGTTTCTGCCCTGTACATTCCATAAGGGAAGCGGGTAGTTCGTGATTTGCCTGCAAAGTAGAGCCCTGCGGCTGACGCGATCACGGCGGCAGAATCTGCAAAACTGTGTATGGCATCCACCAGCAGCACCGGGGACTGGTATAACACACCTACCAGCAATTTTAAACCGGCAAGGAGAACCGTGACAATAAACGCCATTACTGCGACGTTTCTACCTTTCTTGATCTTAAGCAGGTGATCACTCATAAGGGTGTATCCTACACGTCATTTCGGAACCTGGCCATCATGGGTGTACCACACCTGGGACATGAAACCTGGAAACACGGTGTTCCCGGTGTATGGGGCACTATATGACCACAGGATGGACAGATGCATTCAGCAGGTGGTCCACCACCCCTTCTTCTACCTCCCCGTCCACGCCTGCCGCCGGGTTTACCACCTTGTCCCTGTCCACCAGGTCTTCCACCGTTTCCACGTCCAAATGGCATATCAACTACTCCATCTCTTAATGATCACAGGCATTTGCACCTGTTTCCAGTTTATCATTGATAAAGTCTCCAACCACCTTTTCAGGTTCTGCAGAAGGTGCACCCGTGACAACGTCTATACCCATCTGTTGAAATAAACCCTGCGCACGTCCACCCATTCCACCTGCAATTATACAGTTTGCACCTTTTTCCGAAAGCCATTTCGGCAATACACCCGGTTCATGTGGAGGAGGATCAAGATAATCCGTAGATCTTATCACCCTGTTCTCCATATCCACGTCTACAATTGCAAATTGCTGGCAATGTCCAAAGTGCATGCATAATTTTCCATTAACTACTGGAACTGCTATTTTCATTGTTACACCTCTTCTATTTAATTAGTTTTTCCACTATAGTATTGAATGCTGTTTTTGCGGGGGCATCATCATCGTCAACAGTAGAAATAAATGGTTTACCCGCATCGGCATCTTCCGCGATCTCGACGGTTATTGGAATACTGCCAAGGAACGGCACACTCATCTGTTCTGACATTTTCGCACCACCCCCTGTTCTGAATATATCTACATGGCCTTTGCAGTGGGGGCATGTGAAACCGCTCATGTTTTCAACAACTCCGAGAACCGGCATATTCAACTTGTTACAAAAAGAAATGGATTTCTGAACATCAATTATTGCAACATCCTGCGGTGTGGTCACCACCACAGCACCATCTGGATGGGGTATCAGCTGACACACTGATAAAGGTTCATCACCGGTTCCAGGTGGAGAGTCTATAACCAGGTAATCAAGCTCACCCCAGTTAACATCTTTCAGGAACTGCTTGATCACGTTATACTTCAACGGTCCTCTCCAGATAACAGGATCTTCCCCCTTCTCCAGCATAAACCCTATTGATATTACCTTGAGCTTATCGTTGTATTGTACTGGATTCATCTTGTTGCCTTCAGCGGTAAGCCTGGTATTTTCAAGCCCAAGCATCTTTGGAATACTTGGCCCGTGAATGTCAACATCAAGCAGGCCAACATTGTAACCTTTGGACGCCAGAGTTACGGCCATATTCACAGCCACCGTACTCTTACCAACACCGCCTTTGCCTGAAAGCACAACGAACTTGTGCTTGATCTTTCCAAGAGCGTCATGTAATTCCTGCTGCTCCTGCATTTCCCTGTTTTTCCCTGGATCAGCTGCCTGTACTTTTTCATCAGCGGTTGCCTGTGAACCGTTTTCTTTTTTCCTTTTACCAAACATGAACATTAGCCTCCGGTATAGTAAAGATCATTTTTAAATTCAATTTATTCGCACGCCCATTTTCGTCACTTGAGTGACTCAGAGCCTCTCGCTTATTAATTCCCACATTTTTCGGATCTCTGAAGAAGCTACTCCATCCGAAAATTCAACAATAGATTTAGCCTCAACCTGTGATATTACAAAATCGGTATCATACGGTATCTTTCCCGCTATATCAATATCCTTTTCTGTTGCAAAAAGCAGAATTTCTTCGGTATTTTCATTATGGATATCGTATTTATTGATACAAATGGACGCGGGTATCTTGAAATGTTCCGCCAGCTCAACCACGCGTTTCATGTCATGTATACCTGAAACCGTTGGTTCCGTTATCACAAGCAAGCGTGACGCACCTGTTATTGACGCGATCACGGGACAGCCTATCCCGGGAGCCCCGTCCACGATGATCAGATCATGTCCGTTATCTTCAGCAATTGCCCTTGCCTTCTCGCGTACAAGGGATACCATCTTCCCCGAATTCTCTGCAGCTATGCCAAGCCTCGCATGTACCAGTGGGCCGTAGGTGGTGCTGGAAATAAACCATTTGCCACTGATCTCGGGTTTCATTGTTATAGCATTATACGGGCAGAAATATGAGCATACCGCGCATCCCTCGCACAGCAGAGGATCAACCTCGAAAGTATAGCCGTCACTTATGGCATCGAAACGGCATACAGAAACACATTGCCCGCAGAGCATGCAGAAATCCTGTTTTATCCCGGCCACCCTGCCGCCGGTATATTCCCCTTCTTCATCAACATGCGGATTCAACAACAGGTGCAGATCAGCTGCATCCACGTCGCAATCTGCCATTACCGGTTTTTCTGCCAGGGCAGCAAATGAGGCGGTTATACTGGTTTTTCCTGTCCCCCCTTTTCCGCTTATAACAACAAGTTCTCTCATTTTTCACCTCCGGGAGTAAGGTGTGACAGGTTCGCATAATCAAGTATGGCTTCAAACACGTGACCGTAATTTTCTGTAAGATACTCTATAATATCACCTGCCGCGTACTGTTCTGCTATTATCCTGTCGTGGGGTATCCTGCCAACGATGTCTATACCTTCATTATTGCAATACTCATCCACCTGTTGATCGCCGAGGCCGTCCTTGTTCACAAGAACTCCGAATGGAAGTTCCATTTTTTTTACCATCCCAACCGCCAGTTTCAGGTCATTCAATCCGAAGGGAGTTGGTTCTGTCACAAGTATGACGTAATCACTGCCCCTGACAGAATCTATGACAGGACATGAAGTACCGGGAGGGGCGTCTATTACCGCAAGATCTCCCGAGATAACGTGTTTTCGTACAGCCTTTATCAGCGGAGGGGATATGGCCTGGCTGATATTCAACCTGCCCCCCACGTACCTTAAATTCTCATTGTATCCTTCTTCGACCGTGCCTATCTCTTTCTGTATCTCGGTAATGGCTTCAACAGGACAGATCAGCATGCAGCCGCCACATGAATGGCACATGTCCGGGAACACCAGCGGTTTCTGTTTCACCATTACAATGGCACTGTATTCGCAAATTGTGTCACATTTCCCGCACCCGTTACACTTTTCCTGGTTCACCTCGGGTATTGGCACGTATACATTTTCTTTCACACGTATATCGGTTTTCAGGAAAAGATTCACATTGGGCTCTTCCACGTCGCAATCAAGCAGGTTTATTTCCCTTTCCTGTATATCCGCCATGTACGAGGACAGGGCTACCGCAACAGTGGTTTTTCCAGTTCCCCCTTTTCCACTCGCTACGCTCAGGATCATAATTCACTCCTTTTGCCATTCAAAATTCAAACACCGTGCCTGCCGGGGCTTTTAAAAATTTTTTTGGAAAATGTTCTGCAAGTCTTTGCTGTACCGTTTCGCCTGTGCAATGATTTGCTGCTATTATTTGCACATTGAACTTCTTGAAAGTATCAATTGCTTTTAAAACATAAGACTCGGGTGCACTTGCAAGATGAGTTCCCCCCATTACCGCGTATATTTCATGCAGGTGGTTGAGTTCAGCAATCCTTTCAAGGATCTCCACAATACCTGCATGCGCACATCCTGTGCAAACCACTGGTCCTGCATCAGTATCTATCAGAAGGCTTGTATCATCGTTGAATGGATCCGGCACAAACATCCCATCCTGTTCCCGGGTGAGCCTGTTGTCCCATGACGCCCACCCGTCAGGCCTTGGTATTTGGTTTACTGCCGTAATATATTTATTTATAATGGCACTTTCCCTGATAAATTGAATATTTCCACCAGTTTCTTCCAGTAAATCATAAGGATACTGCATTCCGATATCAACTGCTTCCACGGTCCCGCTAACTTCTGTCACTGCAGCCCTGCGGGTAAAGGCGTCAGGATGGACATATACGGGAGTCTCGCCTTTTCTATGATTTAAAAATGAAAGAAGTCCCCCCGTATGATCATAATGTCCATGACTGATAACAACCCTGTCAATTGAGTCCGGCTCTATTCCCATTATATTCATATTATGCAGAAGCATATTACTCTGCCCTGTATCCAGCAGGATGCTTTCATCCTGCCGGATCAACATGGACAGGCCATGCTCCGCATACAAGCCGGACCCTTCCTTCACCGTGTTTTCGTATATGACAGAAATTGTAGTTTTCATAACCGTCCCTTTACCTGGTCACTCACCGGGTTTGTCCAGTTCATCCAGTCTTTTCTGGATATCATCAAGGGCGGATTTGAAATACTCTGCCTGGTCCCGTAACATGTTAATTTCATCTTCACGGGACATTCCTGCCGCGTAATTGTACTGGTTTGCCGGGGGCATAACCTGGGGTACTGGTGGCCCCCATGGACCACACTGGGCCCGCATCCAGCCCGGCATACCCGTCGCGTAATACCAGTGCCTGTAACCTCTGCCTCGTCCGCCACCACCGCGGCCTCGTCCGTAAAACCATCCGCCACCGGCATTGGCAAAGCCGGGCCTGTTATAGCCTGTGCAAAATCCCAGGGCTCTTCCTGTCATTGGACCTGCACCAACTGGTCCTGTTCCGTCTCCTGCTGGCATAATGCTCCTCCTTTCGTAATTTTTTTTACCAGTGGCCTTCAACATCCGCGCCACCGGCCCTTCCCAGCTTTCCCTGCTTGAAATCATCTATGGCATTTTGAACCGTGCCTTCGGCACCGTTATAGATCTCAATATCAGAAGCTGAAAGGGTGGTATATGCCTTTGGTCCCACATGCCCCGTCACCAGGGCCTGTGCGCCGGAATTCACAATATTTTTCGCTGACTGTATTCCTGCTCCCTGCGGGAGGTTCAGGTTTTGCTCATTATCCATATATTCAATTGAATCGTTGTCAGTATCATACAGTACGAATCCCTTTGCCCGCCCAAAACGCGGGTCAACTTTTGAATCAAGGGTTTTTCCCTGTGCAGTAATCGCAATTTTCATGTGTCGCTCCTTTATTCGTTTTCCTTTCTTTTCAGCAATTCGCTGTAATAGGGACATCGTCCCCTTCTGTGCCTTTTTCGCCACTGGCATCCGGGCATTGAAAACTGTTCCATGTTGAGTCGTCCCCTGCAAAACGCGCTCAATATCTCCCCGGTTTCACCAATGACTCCCGGAATAATGTCGATACTATTATTTAACAGGACAATGGCCTGCTGACGGCTGATGGCGCTGCATATGACAACATCAACCCCGGAAGACTTTAAAAATGATATCTTCTGCCTGTGCGAATTAAATACAGGTTCCACTTTTTGAATATCATCCGGTTGCCCGTTCAAGACCTCTGCCATCAGGAATGTACCTGCAACATCAAACAACGGGGCGACCCTGTCCCTGTATACCGGTATGGCAATCTTCCTGACATTCATACTATTAATATAAGCATGAATCATGCCAACATGCATTATGCCCTGTTTGATGGCGTATTTTCGTGTTTTTGGGGAAGAATTGATTAAAATTGTGATTTTGTGTAAATAAAACCCAACCCGGAACTCAAATGCTATTGCATTATGCAATTCATTCGGTTCACAAATATTGCATTATGCAACACTACTCGATGTTATATTTTTTCACTTTTCTCCAGAGGGTGGACTTGTCGATCCCCAGTTCTTCAGCCGTTCTGCTTCGATTTCCCTGGTTTTTGTTGAGTATTTTCTGTATATGAGATCTTTCAAGCTCTTCCAGCCTAACGGGGCTACCGGTATCCACACTGCTCAGCCTGAGATGCTGCGGAAGATGCGCCACCTGGATGTACGGTTCCTTGCAAAGGACGAAGGCGTGTTCAATTATATTTTCAAGCTCACGTATATTGCCGGGATAGTCATATTCCATGAGTATATTCATAACGCTGTCTGACACCCCTTCAACTTCCCTGTCCTTGATGAGATTAAACCTTCTGATAAAGTGCTTCACCAGTAAAGGAATGTCTTCCCTGCGTTTTTTTAACGATGGTACCTTGATATTTATTATATTCAGCCTGTAATACAGGTCATCCCGAAATTTGCCATCACGGACTTCTTCATGTAATATTTTGTTGGTTGCGGCAATAATCCGGACATCAGCTTTTACCGGTTCAACGGCCCCCAGCGGCTCGTACACTTTTTCCTGCAAAAACCTGAGAAGTTTAACCTGCAGGGATGAAGGCATCTCACCTATTTCGTCCAGGAACACCGTTCCGCCTTCTGCCAGGGCTATTTTTCCGGGTTTGTCCTTTCTCGCGTCCGTAAAAGCCCCGGCCTTGTAGCCAAAAAGTTCTGATTCAAGCAGGGTTTCAGGCAGTGCCGCGCAGTTTATCACTACCAGCGGGTTACCCCACCTGTTGCTGAGATTATGTATTGCCCTGGCGATCAGCTCCTTGCCGGTTCCGCTGGGTCCCTCAACCAGCACCGAGCTGTCACTTTCAGCAATATCCGGGAGAATAGCAAAAAGGTCAAGCATCTGGCTGTTCTTGCTTACGATATCCTCGAAGGTATACCTTGATTCAATGGTCTTTCTCAGTTCAATTATATCTGATATATCCCTGAATGTCTCAACACCGCCAATAATTGTCCCGTCACGGTCCCTTAGCAGTGCGGTACTTATGCTTACCGGTATCTTTTCCCCTTCTGCGTTTACTACATATATTGTCTTGTTCACCATGCTTTTACCGGTTTGCATGGTTTCGCGCAATGCACAGGAATGTTCGCATATATTGGCATGAAATACTTCGAAACAGAACTTCCCAATTGCTTCATTTTCAGTTATATGCAGTATTTCTTCAGCTGCCCTGTTTACCGATGTGATCTTAAAATCAAGGTCAACGGTAAAAACCCCGTCAGCAATACTGTCCAGAATAATATTACGTTCACCAGTAAAGACAGTGTTTTCATTATGTTCATCCATTGCGGACACTTATCTCTCCTGTATAAAAAAAACGATGTACAGTCTTCCCTGTACATCGTTTTATCACAGTGCATTGTATTTTTCAACAACTATTGCATTTTGCAATGCTTTTTATTCGCCAGGTGGAGGATATGAGCCATCTTCCCGGTGCACTTCTTTTCCACTAAGTGCCGGATTGAACACGCAAATGAGACGCATATCACTGTCAAAAGCCCTCAGGTAATGTTCATCGTGTTCATTCAAGGCGTACATGGTACCCGGTTTGATGGGATGCTTCTTGCCATCAGCCATGGTTTCAACTTCACCTTCACCTTCAACACAGTACACGGCCTCAAGATGGTTCTTGTACCAGATGTGGGTTTCTGTACTGGCATAGATTATGGTTTCATGAAAGGAAAACCCCATGTTATCATCGGCCAGTACCATCCGCCTGCTGGTCCAGTTCCCGTTTTCGGCATGAACTTCTCTCTCAGAGTTCTTTATTTCGTCAATTGTGCGAACTATCATGCGGGTTCTTCTCCTTTCAGCATGGCTTCACGCTTTTCCAGCACCGCGCCTATGGACTCGTCAATAATTGCAAGTCCTTCTTTCAGCAATTCTTCTTCGATCACAAGTGGTGGCAAAAACTTGAGTACATCATCCCTAGCGCCCGCAAGTTCGATTATAAGTCCCCGCTCAAAAGCAGCCTCTGAAACATCAGAGCAAAATCCAAGAATTGGTATATGCAGACCGTAAATCAACCCTCGTCCGCGTATGGACGCGTCCAGATCGGGGTATTTTTTTACGATCTTCTCAAGCTCTTCTTTCAATATCTTTTCCTTGTAAAAGACCGCGTCCGAAAGGTTGTTATTCTCCCAGTAGCTGAACAACTTTGTGGAGGCCACGAATGCAAGGTTGTTTCCCCTGAAGGTACCTGTATGCTCCCCCGGTTTCCACTGGTCAAGTTCAGGCTTGATAAGTACAAGTGAAAGGGGCAGACCACCGCCAATTGACTTTGACAGAACGATAACATCGGGATTGATACCCGCTTCTTCAAAACTGAAAAAGGTGCCGGTTCTACCATTGCCGATCTGTATTTCGTCGGCTATCAGGAGTATGTCATAATCGCGGCATATCTTCTCTATTTCCTGCAGCCATTCGTTTGACGCAACATTCACCCCGCCTTCGGCCTGAACCGTCTCAACAATAATTGCCGCCGGTATATCCACGCCGCTGCTCACGTCATCAAGAAATTTTCTCATATACTCAGCTGTATTCACACCATCGCCGAAGTAGTTATCATAGGGCAGAAAGGAAACATTCTGCCTGTTAATGAATGCTTCGTCCCTGTAAAAAGCGTTACCGGTCACGGCCATAGAGCCCATGGTAAGCCCGTGAAACCCGTTGGTAAATGCAATGATATTGGATCTTCCTTTTACCATGCGTACCAGTTTCAGTGCTGTCTCGACCGCGTTTGTACCCGTTGGGCCAGCGAACTGAATCTTGTATTCCATGTGCCTGGGTTCCAGGATGGTATAGTAGAAGGCTTCCAGAAAGGCTTTCTTCGCGCTTGTGGCCTTGTCAAGGCCATGCACTATACCGTCATTCTGTATATACTCGATAAGTGCCTCTGAAACCATGGGATTATTATGGCCGTAATTCAGGGTGCCGGCACCGGCAAAGAAATCGATATATTCCTTGTCCTGTTCATCGTAAAGTTTTGACCCTATTCCCTTGTTAAAAATCGTGGGGAAACTCCGTACATAGCTTCTCACCTGTGATTCCATTTGTTCAAATATTCTCATTGTTCCTCCTTGTATTTTATACGAACTGTATTGCTACTGAATGGACCGATCCTGAAAAGATCTTCAGGTTCGTGATCCTCTCCTCCAAACATCTCCCCGGTAAAATATTCAGTTTCTATGCATTCAGTTTCAAGTTTTGACGCAAAGTTCCTGAAAAAACCGCGTGAAGCCGTGTTTGAAGGGGTTACAGTAGTTTCAATAAACCGGATATGCTCAAGTCCAGGCCTTGATAGTATATCCAGTATCATTTTCCCTGCCAGACCTCTTTTTCTCATGCTTTTATCAACTGCTACCTGCCATATAAAAAGGGTGTCATCCTTTTTGGGATGAACATACCCTGAGATATACCCTGTAATTGCACCATTGTGCTCTACTACAACACTGGTTGTGTCATGATGTGTACAGATCAGCAGGTAACTGTAGAGTGAATTAAGATCAAGGGGTTTAGACGCATCGACAAGTGCATATATATGGATACCATCCCGGGGTACCGGTTGACGGAATATGATCCCGTCTTTATTATTTGATTCCTCGTTTTCGGTCATACCTTTATCTTTAATACCTATTAGTTTGTTTATACGATTATAAGGCCATTAACAGCATATAAAATATAATGTATTTTTGCAGATAAGTCGGCAGGAAGTAACACTTTTTTACCAGTAATTACGGGAAAAAGCATGTATTTTTGCATCAGTACAGTAAATTACTGACCTGCATTGACATAATTATTTGATAAAAAAATACTGTCAAGAAGAAATTGAGTCAAATATGATTTTCAATTATATATATTTGTATATTTATATAATACATATTGTAGTAATATAATATTTTCGTTCCTTCCGGATTCTTGGGAATGGAAAATAGTTCTTA
>CAYFSO010000029.1:0-27972 GCA_964345775.1 uncultured Leptospiraceae bacterium
TATTGATGACTTTCATAACAAGCGGATAGAAAATTTAAAGAATGCAAAACTAATCAAGTTCCTGGCAAGAAAAAATCCTTATCTTTTCAAGGCTAAAGATATTAATACTGGTGAGGATCTGGTAAAGGCTTTGCTCGATGCTCATCTTTCTTCACAAGAGGAAGGAATATTTGGTAATTTTCTGGAAGGTCTGGCAATTTTTATTAACTCAAAGGTGTATGGTGGATGGAAATCAGGGATCAGGGGTATAGATCTTGAGTTTGATAAAAATGGTCAAAGGCATATTGTATCAATAAAATCAGGACCTAACTGGGGCAACTCTGGTCAGATAAAAGATATGATTGCAGATTTTAATGCTGCAAGAAAAACTTTGAAAACTTCCGGGTCAGATCTTGACCCTGTTGCTGTGAATGGTTGTTGTTATGGTAGAACTGCCGAAAGGACAATGTATAGAGCGAATGGGAATTACTATAAATTATGTGGACAAAAATTCTGGGAACTCATTTCAGGTAATCCCGAATTGTATATAGAAATTATCGAACCTCTTGGACACAATGCCAGGAAAAAGAATCTCCAATTTTATGAAGAATATGATAAAGTCGTAAATATTTTTACCAGGGACATATTAAATGAGTATTGTGGTTCAAATGGTAATATATTATGGGAAAAAATAGTCCAATTAAACTCTAAATCACAATAAACGTGTCTCTGCGGTGTACAACATCAGGAAGAAAACCCTTGACAGCATGAGTGATAGCTCATTCTATATCATGAAACTGTGAGTGTAAGGAATTATCATGAATAAGAAATATATTTTCACGGGAGCAATAGTATCCCTGCTGCTGATGACGGTGGCGTGCAGTACCAGCCGGCAGGTGACAATAAAAATAGAAAGAAAAAAGCCCCTTGAGCCCGCCAGAACCACCACGCTTGTGGCCGGTGTTTCAAAGGTTGATATCACTCCTCCGCCGGGGATGCCCCTTGCAGGGTATTCTTCGCTTGGGAGCCGTGCCACCGGGTTCCGCCATCGGCTGTACGCCAGGACCGTCTACCTGAAGGGTAAAGACGATAGTGGTGTCGCGTTACTACAGTGTGACCTGCTGTTTGGCTCCCTCATGCTGCATCACCGGGTGGCAGAACTGATCGCGGCAAAGACCGACGTGGACGTGACCGGTCTCATGATCTCGGGTACCCATACCCATTCGGCTCCGGGAAATTATTATGCCAGCAAATTCTACAACCGGTTTGCCTCGTGCAGTGCTGGTTTTGACGAGAAATTTTTCAATTTTCTCTCAGAAAGGATGGCCGAGTCCGTTATTGCCGCCTACGAAAACCGAAGGCCCGCGAAGACAGGGGCAGGATCCGTTGAGATAAAGGGGGCAGCCTGGAACAGGAGCCTTCCTGCCTACATGAAAAATTTCACCGATATGCAGGACGGGGAAATTGATCCCGGCAAGGCGGTGAACCATACCCTCAACATGGTGAGAATTGACTGCCTTGATCCTGACGGGAAGTATCGCCCGGTGGGAGCACTTACCAGTTTTTCTCTGCACGGTACCGTCATATCGTCCAAAAATGAACTGTACAACGGGGACGTTTTTGCGTACACCGAGCGGCAGGTGGAATGGTCCATAACGCGTACCTATGGCACAGAAGAACCGGTGTGCGCGTTGATGAACGGAACCCACGCCGACAACTCTCCCGCCTACAACAGGGATGCGCGTGGATTTGCAGAGGCAAAACGACTGGGAAAAAGTATAGGCCAAAAGGCTTTTACCCTTTTTCAGCAGCTGGGTAAAAAGCTTTCAGCAGACGTGAGTGTCCGGGCATGGGCGAAAGAGGTTGATGTATACAGGAAGCCGGGGATTGATGACATTGAATTGTGCACCCGCCCGGTGGTGGGGTCGTCGCTTACGGTGGGCAGCACCGAGGATGGGTCTACCCCCGTGTTGAAATGGCTTCCATTTTTCAGGGAGGGCTGGGGCTCTTCCCGCTGGATATTCACCGGTGGCTGCCATGGTCACAAGAGGTACGCGGGTGGACCCATGCAGATGCTTATTCTCCCCAGGGATGATTTTCCACACGTGATGTTTTTCCAGGTGATACAGGTTGGTTCCCTCTACCTGCTCCCGTTACCATTCGAGGTAACCTTCGAAGCGGGAAACAGGATTGAAAAAGCCTGTGCCGATGCCAGCGGCACACGTGATGGCAGGTTTGCCGTGATCAGCTGTGCCAACGGCATGTTCGGATATGCCACCACCCCCGCCGAGTACAGCGCACAGCATTACGAGGGGGGACATACCCTGTTCGGACCCAGTACCGTACCTTTTCTCACTGCCCATGTGCGCCGGATGGTCTCGCCGAAGGGGGAGCCCCCTCCCGTCCTGCAAAAAAGATGGGAGTTTGTTCAGGAGGGTACAGACTTCATGCCCAAAGAGAAAGCTTATTCGGGAAAGCGCATGGAAAAAGAGAGTCCTGTGATGGTGGAAAATGAAGATCCGGGAAAACGGGCCGTCAGCTTTACATGGGTTGACCTGCCGCCGGCAGCAATGGAGTTCCACAGGCCGCTGGTGTACATTGAAACCAGTATTGATGGTAACAACTGGTCTTCTTTAAAGACAAACGGGATACCGGTGGACGATGACTGCGGGGATATCTCCGTTGAATGCATCAACGACGAGGTTGACAACGGCATGGCCCTGTACCAAACGGTATGGTACGACGCAGAGCTTGCAGGTGACAGGCTGTACCGCTTCGTGATAAGGCCCCGGGGTGACCAGGAGAAACTTGTTTCGTCCATCTTCCGCTTGAGGAATAAAGATTAAAGAATTGCGTGAAATATCCATAAGAGCATCATGTCGTCAAATGATCGATGGACAGTCCAGTTGTCCTGACATGTATTAATAAAAACATTGACAAATATTCCGTATCGTTCTCACAATTGCACCCTCTTGCGAAAAGGATGACCAGTAAATGAAGTATTTTGTGAAAAAGTCTTCCCTCTCGGGTACTGTTGCAATTCCAGGGTCAAAGTCTCATACCATTCGCGCGCTGGTGTGCGGGGTGTTTTCAGAAGGGACGTCCCGGATCATCGCTCCCCTTGATTCATCCGATACCCGTTCGTGCCTTGACATGGTGCGGCAGTTCGGGGCGAATGTTGAAGAAAAAGATGACAGCTGGATAGTTGAAGGACGGGGAGGTGACCTCCTGGTGCCCGACGACGTGGTTGACGTGGGAAACTCGGGTACATCCCTGTATTTTGGAACAGGCGTGGCGGCCCTGGTGGATGGTACCACCGTGTTTACCGGTGATGCCCAGATACGCAACAGGCCTGCCGACGGGTTGCTGGGGGCCATAAACGACCTGGGGGGAAAGGCCTTCTCCACGAGGGATAACGGCAGACCGCCGCTGGTGGTACAGGGGAGGATCACCGGGGGAACCACCAGCCTTAAGGCTGTCACCTCGCAGTACCTGTCAGCCCTGCTGCTTGCCGCCCCGTACGCCATGGGTGATACCACCATACATGTTCCGCTGCTGAACGAGGCACCGTATGTCACCATGACCCTGGACTGGCTTGACTTGATGAAAGCCCGGTTCAGCAATAATAAGATGAAAGAATTTTTTATTCCGGGCAAGCAGAAATACCATGGATTCAAAAGACGGGTGCCGGCGGATTTCTCTTCCGCCACCTTTTTCATGGTGGCTGCAGCTGTTACAGGCTGCACCCTTGAGCTTACGGGCCTGGATCTCAATGACAGCCAGGGTGACAGGGAAGTGGTGAATATCCTGGAAAAGATGGGAGCAGGGGTAGATAAGAATGAGCGGTCAATAGTCATTTCCGGGGGGGCGCTGCGGGGTGGCACGTTTGACCTGAACGCCATACCCGATACCCTGCCGGCATTATCAGTGGCGGCATGTTTCGCAGACGGTGAGACCCGTCTTGTCAACGTGCCACAGGCAAGGCTTAAGGAAACCGACCGTATCGCGGTGATGAACCGTGAACTGGGTAAAATGGGTGCCGAAATAGAAGAGTTGAAGGACGGGCTGGTGATCCATGGGAACCCGCTGCAGGGCGCGCAGGTTGATGGTCATCATGACCACAGGGTGGTAATGGCCCTGGCGGTTGCCGGAATGGCCGCGCAGGGAGAAACCATTGTGGATACTGCTGAATCGGTTTCGGTAACCTTTCCCGATTTTGCACAGCTCATGCGGGCCGCGGGCGGAACTATTGAATCGAGGGAGGAGTGATATAATGACGGTACGGGGTATCCGCGGTGCAACAACCGTGGAAAAGAATGAGAAAACCGAGATAATACAAAAGACCATGGAATTGCTTGAAGCCCTGGTCAATAAGAACGGGTTTACTGTCGAAGACGTTGCCTCGGTTACCTTTACCGTAACCGATGACCTGGACGCCGAGTTCCCCGCGGTTGCCGCCAGGCAGCTTGGGTGGATATATACACCGCTTATGTGCGGAAGAGAGATCCCCGTTCCCGGCTCGGTGAAGATGTGCATCCGCGTTCTTCTCCACGTTAATGCGGAGAAACCCCAGAAAGACATGATACACGTGTACCTGCACGAGGCAAGAAAACTACGGCCGGATATTGATTCCGACCATGAAAATCGCTACTATATTTCAGAACATTAAATTTTTCTATTCCATGTGAAATCAAGATCAATGGTGTGATATAATTTGCATATGCGTAAGATATACTATTACAGGATAATGTCCTTCATGTCTGCTGTTCTTGTTACAATGTGCCTTTCCCACGGGGCAGTTGGACAGGAGGATAGAGAAGTAGAATTGACAGCCCAGGAAATGCTGGCAAGGGTGGATGCCATGCTGAAATATCCTGCGGGTATATTAAAGGGAACCCTCCTTCATATTCAGCCCGACGGCTCCACGAGAAGGGTGCAGCTGAAGGCCTTTATCCAGGATTCAAATTACCTTTTTCGACTTGAGTCTTCTTCAAGGGGTGAAGAACAGAAAGTTCTGTATACGCTCAACGGGGAAGACATATGGGTGTATAACGTACTTTCCCGTCAGCTCTTTCACAAGATGAGTATTGATAAGTTTGATCCGCTCTTGAACACCAATTTCTCTTACATGGATCTTTCCAACGCTGACCTGCAGAGCAACTATACCGCAAGTATCGACGGCGAAGTATTTGTCAAGGGACGGGACGCGCTGCGGCTTACATGCCAGCCCCTTCTGAAATCAGGAAAATATGGACTGTTGACCGTATACGTTTCAAAGGATGACTTTATCCCGCTGCGTATCGACTACCATGACAGCGACAGGGTAATATTCAAAACAATGTCAGTGGCAAAAGTTGCAGTGCGGGACAACAGGAATTTCCCCGTCAGGTACGATATGCTGAACATTAAAACGGGCACCGTCACCATATTTGAGATATTCGACATAGATGAAAAGGCGCGTTTCGACGAAGCCATATTCAGGCCCGAAAAACTTGGAGAACATTGAGCATGCCCCAGTTTTTCATCGATGAGAACTGCATTGCGGGTGATACCATAAGGGTTGCAGGTGATGATCTGCATCACCTGTTGCATGTAAGACGTATAAAGCCAGGCGACGCTGTACAATACCGGGATACGCAGGGAAGGATATATGAAACGGTGGTTGATGATGTCAGGGATGATCTCGTCAAATGTACCATTATTTCCCGGAGCCAGCCGGCAGAACAGGAGTTCAGTTTATGCCTGGGCGCGGCGATCCTGAAAGGTAAGAAATTTGACCTGGTGATACAGAAAGCCGTAGAGATAGGGGTGGACGCTATTGTTCCCCTGCTGGCAGAGAGAACCATCCCGGAAATTGGCGACAAGGCCGTGAAGAAGGTTGAACGCTGGCAGCGAATCGCGCTTGAGGCTTCCAAGCAATCCCTGCGGGCAAAGGTACCGGAAATCAGGGATATCCGTGAATACCGTGAGTACATTGAGACTGAAACAGAAGAATGCAAAATGCTTGCCCACGTGGATCCCGGGAGTACCGATCTTCGTTCTTTTCTCAGGAATAACGACGCGCCCGCTTCGGCGGCCATTTTGACCGGCCCTGAAGGTGGTTTTTCGAGAAAAGAGGTTGAAATTGCACGGGGTTTTGATTGGAATGTATTGCATACCGGCATTTCGCAATTCAGGGCGGAAACCGCGGCACTGGTGCTTCCCGCAATAATTCTTTATGAATGGGGTTGGAGATGAAGATTCGGGTTAACGGAAGAGATATCGAGTTTATAAAAAAAACGGTTTCGGATCTTTTGAAATTATACAGGTTCGATCCCGATAAGATAATGGTTGAGAGGAACGGTTCTATTGTAGAGAAAGAACATTACCACACCCTTGAGCTGCAGGAGGGGGACGTGGTAGAGATCGCCCGTTTCGTGGGTGGCGGCTGACGGCGTATGGATATGGAAGACGAGATACAAACAAAGCGTGAGGCGTGGAGGGAAATACGGAAGAAACGCCTGGGGCTAAAAGATCAACTTCTCGAAGAAGGAAAGGATATTCACACCATCAGGAAGCATCCAGCCTTCCGCGAATTAAAGAAACAACAGCATCATCTCTCCACCAGGATAAAACACCTGGAAAAAGAACTGAACCGCAGGCAAAATAGTACCGCCGGGCATTCCGGTAAGGATTGATATCATGAACCCGCTATATTGTGATACAGATGGCAACGTGTATGATCTACCGGGATATGAACCGGCATTCAGAACAGGTAATCATGTGGTGCCCGTGCCCGGAGATGAGCTTATCCCTTTGCCATACGGAAGCCTGCTGTTCTCCATGCCCGGGAGATACCCCGTGTTCTTTGATGGCGCGGGCGCCAGGCAGGAAACCGTTGAGCAGAT
This sequence comes from uncultured Leptospiraceae bacterium, assembly GCA_964345775.1. GTDB lineage: Bacteria > Spirochaetota > UBA4802 > UBA4802 > UB4802 > M55B154. The sequence continues at coordinate 6,867 of CAYFSO010000029.1, forward strand.
CAATGGTGACCGGGTATGGGCGGCGTCCGCCTTCCTGAGCTCCGGGTACCTGAGGACGTACCTTCCCGCGTATGAAAGAGAGCATGATGCGTCTCCACTGTCCCTGTGGGCATACGCCGGTGTGGTATTCCATGATGACCAATTCCTGGTGCCCGCTCTTCGCATTGACGAGGACCCGCGTTCTGACCCGGAGATCCATGAAAACGAAAAAGAGCTCGAAGGGGCCATAGAGAACCTGCGCCATGAATACCAGGAAAATCGACTGGTGAACCAGTTGCAGCAGTGTGCCACGGAGTACAGGTGCCTGTGTGCCAGGAACTTTTTCCTGGGAAGGTACGAGGCACCGGTCCCAACCACCCCCGCGTGTAACGCGCGATGTGCCGGCTGCCTGTCTTACCAGGAGGGGAATGATGTACATGTTTCCCAGTACAGGCTTGAAGTAGCTCCTTCTCCCGCAGAGATAGCAGAAGTGATGCTGCATCATGCTGAACGCGTGGATGAATCGGTATTGAGTTTCGGACAGGGGTGTGAGGGTGAACCGTTATTGCGCTGGAAAGACCTTGCAGCAGCAATACGCATGGTGCGGGAAAAAACCGACCGTGGCACCATTCATCTCAATACCAACGGTTCCCTGCCAGCAGGACTGGAACACATGATAGAAGCAGGCCTGGAGTCGGTACGTATCAGTCTTAATTCACCAACCGGGAAATATTATAATGCCTATTACCGGCCGCAGGGATATTCGTTCGCGGATGTTCTTCGCAGTATTGACTTGTCTCTTGACGCGGGAGTTTTTGTCTCCCTGAACCTGTTTTTTCTTCCGGGCTTTACTGACATGGAAAGCGAGGTTGAATCCCTTTTCGATCTTTTAGAGCGGTACCCGGTTCACATGATACAGACGCGAAATTTCAACATTGATCCCGACTATTATTTTGAGACAATTGACTTCAGGGAAGATGAACCACTGGGTATTCGTAACATGCTGAACATGACCAGGGAACGCTACCCTGAGATCAAACTGGGCTATTACAACCCCCCACGCGAGAAGTTCAGTAGTGGTAATTAGTGGATAGTGGATGGTGAATGGAAAGCTGTTAACCATCAACCATCAACCATTTACTAATATGGTAATATCCTTGACGTATTTGTTTATATCGATACGATATAGTTATGATCTCGTTCCGGTAAGATCATCCCGGGATCATATGCATTGTTCCCGGAATAACTGGAGGCTGTAATGAATAAAAACGTACTTAATGCAATAGTGTATATTCAGAACTGGGGTGAGAGCAGCGATATCGTAGACATTCTCAAGCATAACAATAACGTCATTTCAGTGTACCATATAATGGGTGGATACAGTTATCTTGTTGATGCCAACTTCGACTCCAAGGAAGATCTTGAAAAGTGGACTGAACAGATGAAGACCGTCAAGCTCTCTTCCGGCATTCCGGCGGTAACAGCCCTTAAAACGCAGAAGATCATTGAAGTGAATAAGCAGAAGATGGATTTCTCCCTTACTGATTACCTGGAAATGGGTAATGCCCATCATTTCTTTATCCTGGTGGATGTGCCCCACAGGGACGAACAGCTTATTGAGATGGCTGATGGCAGCCAGCGGGTTTCCTCGCTGGTGCATATACAGGGTGACCATTCATATGTGGCAGAAGTGGTCTGCAGTGATTACGATGAATACCGCAAGTTCCTGAAGAACGTAAAGCAGCTTGAATCCATTAATCGTGTGGAAACACAGGAAGTCATTTCCGTTATAAAATACAGGAACCAGATACTTGATGAATCGGGGAAACTTTCAACTCCCAGGGAAGACATCAGGGAACTATATACATTATAAGACCTGGATTTGTTAAAAGGTATGAGCTGAAACATGAGTAACCTTATTGATAACCCCCTTGAATATGCACGTGAAATAGTAGGTAAAGATCCCATGGCTGTTTTTCTCGGCATCAATGTTGACGAGGCCGGCGAAGGATATGCCAGGTGTTCTGTAACGGTGAAACCGGAATACCTCAATGCGGTTGAACGTGCCCATGGTTCTATAGTGCATGCCGTGGCTGACCAGGCGTTCGCCGTAGCATGCAACTCCATGGGGTCAATGGCCATAGCCCTGTCAATGACATTGAACTACATTGCCGGTGCAGCGGACGGCGAAACCATCTTTGCAGAAGCAATGCCCGTTCACGTGGGGCGTAAGATCAGCACCTGGAAGATCGAGGTGCGGGGTGTGAACGATAAGCTGATAGCCTCCGGCGAGTCCATCGCGTACCATAAGTAAGTAACAATTTCGCGCGAAGGATGCAGGCAGGCGTCATAAATTCTACTTGACACTCCCCTGATGACACACTAACGGTACAGGGTATAAGTACAGGAAAATGATATGTATAATGTAAAAAAATATTTTAAATTGTCCGGTCTTTTGCTCGTAGCACTTGTAATATCCTGCGCCACGTTCATCAATGATGAACAGGTCCGTTCTCTCGATCGTTACGAGGAAGGCGTGTACCGGATGAAGCAGGATGTCAGTGTAAACAACTTGAACCTGAAGAAGGGAGAGAAGGTCAAGTTAATGGTAATTGTCGAGGAGGATGCTGTCAAAGTGTACGCGTATAACGCCGATGTATCCTACCTTCAGGCAGAAAGGGTCCTTATCCTGTACATGTTCGATGCTGATTTTAATGAAGGTGTATTTGACAGGGAGTATTTCCATGACAGGCTAATGGAGATGGTTAAACCCGTTCGATGATGCACCGGTTAAATAATTTTTAAGTAAGACAGGATGGTGCCATGTTTTCCGGAGTATATACCGCGCTCATAACTCCATTCAGGGAAGGGAACATTGATTATGATTCCCTTGAAAAAATAATAGAACACCAGGTTGCAGGCGGGGTGGATGGCGTTGTTCCCATGGGAACAACGGGGGAATCTCCCACGCTTTCACATGACAAGCACGAGGAATTTATTGCCCGGGTAGTAAAGATGGTGAGTGGCCGCGTGAAGGTTATTGCGGGAACAGGGTCAAACTCTACTGCGGAAGCCATATCCCTCTCTCTTTCTGCGGAGAAGTCTGGCGTGGACGGGCTGTTGCAGGTCAATCCCTATTATAACAAGCCAACGCAGAAAGGACTTATAGAGCATTTTGATGCGGTCGCAAAGGCGGTATCCATACCAGTAATACTCTACAATATCCCGGGTAGAACAGGAATAAACTTCCTTCCGGAAAGTGTTGCGAAGCTGCTGGACAGGGCCGATAACGTGGTTGCCATTAAAGAAGCTTCAGGTGATATAAACCAGATGATGAGAGTGGTTGAAGTGTGTGATGACCGGCTTACGCTCCTTTCGGGCGATGATAATATGCTGCTTCCGTTGCTCAGCATAGGGGGAAGGGGCATTATTTCGGTTCTTTCTAACCTTTTGCCTGCAGATATTAAAAAGATCGTCACGCTGTACGAAGAGGGGAACATACAGGAAGCACGGTCCCGGTTTTATAAAATATTGCCGCTATGCCGGGCCATGTTCTTTGAGACAAACCCGATACCCATCAAGGCTGCCATGGCCATGGCTGGTTTCTGTCAGCAGGAAATGCGTCTCCCGTTAATGCCGCTTTCTGATGAGTATATTCCCCGAATGCAGGATGCACTCAGGAATTACGGGTTAAATGTATGAAAGCAGGTATTTATGGCATTGGCGGGCGAATGGGTGCTGCCATACTGGAAGCCCTTCTTGACAGGCAGCACTCCCCTGGATGTGCCATAGAAGCACCCGGTTCCCCATTGCTTGGCAGTGATGCAGGGACAATCGCGGGACGTGCTCCGCTTGGAGTAACCGTGAAAACACTTTCCGATGAACCTTTGAAGGGTGTTGATGCCATAATAGATTTTACGTCTATCAATGGGACACTAACCCTTCTTCCTGCAGCTGTTGCCAGTTCCATTCCCCTTGTCATAGGTACAACCGGGTTTGATAAAACCCAGATGGCCCAGATTGAAGACGCGGCAAAGTCCATACCGGTACTGTTCTCTCCCAACATGTCCATGGGGGTTAACCTGCTGTTCAAGCTGACCGAAATGGTGTCAGGTATACTCGATGACGGGTATGACGTTGAGATTTTCGAAGCACATCACCGGTTCAAGAAAGACGCCCCTTCAGGAACGGCAAGAAAGCTCATCGAAATAATTAAGAAAGCCAACCCGTCCCTGGTTTCCGCTGACGAAAAGCATGGCAGGGAAGGTATGACAGGAGAAAGAACCGGTAACGAAATAGGCGTGATGGCTATGCGTGGTGGTGACATCGTTGGTGAGCACACGGTGCATTATGCCGGCATGGGAGAGCGTATTGAGCTGACCCATAAGGCCACCAGCAGGAATACCTTTGCCCGTGGTGCTGTTCGGGGGGCAGAGTTCATCGCCGGACAGAAACCCGGTCTCTACTCCATGTTTGATGTTCTGGGTATATAGATGAGTGATGAAGAAAAAAAAGTCACTGATGAACAACTGAAAAAAATAGAAGAGAATCCTTTCGACCCAGCCGGAAAAACTCCCGAGGATCTTGTGCGTATTTTCTACGCCCATGATGTCCCGGTGATTCCCGTGGTTTCCAGGAGGGGAATATTGCTGGGCATACTCAAAAAAAACGAGGTGATTCGAGAACTCAGTGATATAGCCCATTCTTCCAACCAGAAAATCGATGAATTGATACAGCGCCTGGCAAAAAAAATGACACTGGACGAACTGCTGCCGCTGGCTGGTGGTGTAAAAGAATTCATGGTTATCAACCTCTTCGGGGAGGTGCAGGGTCGATGGAACAGGATTGATCTTTTCTCCGCGTGCGAGAAGGGACATGCCGGGGAAGAGCCTGCCGGTGAGATCGAAAACCAGAAAGAAGCCCAGGTTCTCGAATGGATGATATATCTCATCCTTGAGCATATTCCCCGTGCGTTGTACGCGGTAAATGAACGGGGCAAGACAATATTTTACAACAGTCATTTTGAAGAGATCTACGGCGCGGGTAGTGATGGAGAAGTTGATATTGCGCTGGTTGAAAAGACACTGGCAGATCCCGGGAAAAACGAGATTTTTACCCGTTACGATGGAAATGACGGGCATTACTTTTTCAACAGTGACCTGTCCATATATTATGAAAAGGTCCCAATGGTAAGCAACAGGAAAAAAGTCGGGTACCTGTATTATTGTGATAATACTCTTAACAGTAAAGGCGAGGTGCTGTTGCCGGGTATTCAAACGGGGGTGGAGTCCCTGAAAGAAATACTGGATGCTGTTGAGCGTCATATCATAGTGGAGGCGATCAAGAAGAACGAAGGGAAACTGGCAAAGGTGGCAGATACGTTGCAGGTATCACGCGGAACCATTAATAAAAAAATCCAAAAGCATGCTATTGATACAGATGAATCCCGATAGGTGTTAAAAAAAACTGGAAATACTGAACCGGTAATGCTAATACTTATTATCAAAGAGCACACTTTAACGTATATTTTTCTTGACTTAAATTGAATACTCTTTATATTGGTATTAAATTCTATGAAAATACTATGCCTCCCTGCAGCGAATGAATAATCAATTAAGACTATTTCAACAAACATATTTTATAAATAATGACAAAGATTTCGAGGGGTAGCATAACCCGTTTTTATTAATTTTACTGATGAGATCATTTCACAAGGCAAACGTGTATATCCTCTATCTGTGAGTATAGCGTAAGCATTGAAATAACTTAAATACATTAATTTTATAGCAAGCTGATTCAGCCCTTAATTATTATATGAGCAATATTTTTTCTGAATGAACCTAACCATTAAATAATGTAAATCAAAGGTGTACTATGAGTAACGAGATGAACGAATACGGATCTGAGAATAAGAATGCTGCAAGATCCACAACCCGAAAAAGCGGACAGGGCGCAAAGCGTTCCAATAGCGGCAACAGCGGAAGTGGTGGTGCCAGTATGACGAACGGCAATAAAAAAACCGCAGAGCCAATGCATGATGGTCGCCTTGATCTTGCCGAGCTGAAGAACAAGACCATAAGCGAACTTATCGATGTTGCAAAGACCATAGGTCTTGACGGGGTCTCGGGTCTGAAAAAACAGGATCTTATATTCGAGATACTGAAGACGCAGACCGAACGTAATGGTCTGATCTTTTCCAGTGGGGTGCTTGAAATACTCAATGACGGGTATGGTTTTCTGCGCTCTCCCAATTATAATTACCTCCCCGGGCCCGATGATATCTACGTGTCTCCATCACAGATAAGGCTTTTCGGGCTGCGTACGGGTGATACGGTAACCGGCCAGATACGGCCCCCGAAGGACAATGAGCGTTTTTTCGCACTGCTCAGGGTGGAAGCGGTTAACTTTGAGAACTCAGATAACCTGCAGAACAGGGTACTTTTCGACAACCTTACACCGCTGTACCCGGAGGTGCGGTTAAACCTGGAAACCGTTTCCGAAGATATTGATATGCGGATCGTGAATATTATCACGCCTATAGGTCTTGGACAGAGAGCACTTATTGTTGCCCCTCCCAGAACCGGTAAAACCATCGTAATGCAGAAAATAGCCAATGCCATTACCACGAATAATCCTGACATTTTTCTCATCGTGCTTTTGATAGATGAGCGTCCCGAAGAAGTTACCGATATGGAGCGATCTGTCAGGGGAGAGGTTGTATCATCCACATTTGACGAACCCGCTTCACGCCACGTGCAGGTGGTAGAGATGGTGCTGGAGAAGGCCAAGAGACTGGTTGAGCACAAAAAGGACGTGGTTATACTTCTCGACTCGATTACAAGGCTTGCCCGCGCGTACAACCAGGTTGTTCCCACCAGCGGCAAGATATTGTCAGGTGGTGTAGATTCAAATGCATTGCATAAGCCAAAGCGCTTCTTCGGTGCGGCTCGAAATATCGAAGAAGGCGGCAGCCTCACCATACTTGCAACAGCACTTGTGGATACCGGGAGCCGCATGGACGAGGTTATATTCGAGGAGTTCAAGGGAACCGGTAACTGCGAGATACACCTGGATCGTAAGCTTGCGGACAGGAGAATATTCCCCGCAATAGACATAAACAAGTCTGGAACGCGAAAAGAAGAATTATTGCTTGACAAAGAAGAGCTTAACAAGTTGTGGGTATTACGTAAGGTGATCGCTTCAATGAGTACCACCGAGGCCATGGAATTGCTGATAGACAAGATGCGGGCTACCAAGAATAACAAGGCATTTTTTAAGGCCATGAATGCGTAATTTGTGTATATTGATTGTAGATAGCTTATAGAGGAGAATAAAATGAAAAAAGATATTCATCCAGAATATACCGAAACTAACATAAAATGTGCATGTGGGAACGAGATAAAGACCAGGTCTACCTCTAAGGATCTTCATGTAGAGGTGTGTTCAAACTGTCATCCTTTTTACACCAAGAAGCAGAAGATAGTTGACAGTACCGGTCGTGTAGAGAAATTCAAAAAGAAATACAATATCAAGTAAACCGTTCGGCGAAAACAAGGGTAAAAGGCAGGGCAGGTACCGGATACCTGCCCTGAGTTATTAATTCTACCCGGGAAAACAGCCGGTAGGCCTAAAAAAGAGAATAGTATAATTGTTACACAGTACTCCGAACGGCCAGTGTGTAAAACATACACAACTGTAAATTAAATTCCTGACGCGTTTAAAATGATGTTGAAAAATATTGACGTTTTTTAATTCTTATTGTATTTTTAAAAGACATGCATAGACTAATCTATACGTACGTATAGTTGTAAGTCATTATAATTATAAATTAATTAGCCATTTATAATTAATTTATAGTATCAATCAGGTGGTGTATAACCTGGATAAAACGTATCCGGGATGGAAGAAATAACTATATAGAAACTTCCCCCCTTATCCCTGCAGCCAGGCGATATTCATAAAGGATATAAAAAAATATTCAGATAAAAGTGCTTATTGGTACGAATATTGCTTATTAATTGTATAAGTGTTTAAGAGAAGGAGGCAATTATGAGAAGATACTCTGACGCAGACGACATTTCCATGACAAATTATTTCAGCTCCATCAATGAAGTAAACCTCCTTACCAGCGAAGAAGAAGTAGCCCTTGCAAAGGCAAAATGTGATGGTGATGAGAAGTCCAAGGAAAAGCTGATAAATGCAAACCTGAGGCTTGTGGTGAAGATCGCCAAGAACTACACCAGCCTGGAACCATCCCTGATCGACCTTATCCAGGAAGGAAATCTGGGCCTGATCCGTGCGGCTGAGAAATTCGATTATACCATGGGATGCAGGTTTTCAACATATGCATCATACTGGATAAAGCATTACATTACCCGTTTTATCGCAAAACGCAGCAGAACCATACGGGTGCCGATAAGAAAGGGTGACCTGTTCAAGAAAATAAAAAGAGCACAGGACACACTTGTAAACGAACTTGGTAAGGAACCCAGTCACAAGGAAATTGCGGATATGCTGGGGATAGAAGAGAGAAGCGTATCTGATATAATGGAAGTATTTCAGCCAACCATATCGCTGGAATACCCGTTGAACGACGATGAGTTTAACCTTTACGAGGTGGTGAGCGATGAAAAATTCCAGTCACCTGATATGGGAATTTACAAGCGTGATCTCAAGGAAGAACTTGAGCATGCAATGGAATCCCTGATGGACAATGAGAAAGAAATTCTCAAGAAAAGGTTCGGCTTTGAAGACGAGGAGCCTGTCACCCTCAAGGAAGTGGGTAACGAGTTCGGTATTTCAGCTGAAACCGTCCGCCAGATTGAGGCACGGGCAATGTCAAAGATAAAGCAGAAGCACTCCTATCTTCAGGATTACATAGATTAAAGTGTAAATCAGCTATCGACTTACCATTCCGTAACCGATCGTCAATAACAGGGACAGCATTGTGCTGTCCCTGTTTGTTGTTTGCCGGTTTCAAAATCAATTGACATTGGTCACCAGCATAACTACATTTAAATAAATATATACAGTTTCGGCAACAGGATTAAATGCCTGGCATTAACTGTTTGACTATGGGCCTGGATGTTAGATCCTGTTTATAAATAAATGCAGGGTCACAGGAGCTTGTAACTGGAGGGAGATGATGCATTCTCACCATCAACCGCATGAACATGATCACTCGGCCGGTTTAACAAATTCCGCCCGATTTTTCTGGGTGATCCTTTTCAATGCCATTATTACAATTGCTGAATACGTGGGCGGGATGCTGTCGGGCAGCCTGGCACTGATCTCTGATGCGGGTCATAACCTTTCCGACGTGCTTTCACTTGTTTTGGCGTATGTTGGCGAAAAGGTATCCCGGGTTGGTCCGGGCAGGAAGTATACCTTTGGCCTGAAGCGGTTCGAAGTGGTAATAGCACTGGTAAATGCCCTTGGACTGCTCTTCATTGGCGGATACATCGTGGTAGAGGCCATTCAGAGATATAACAACCCGGTACCTGTTCAGCCGGGCATAATGCTGCCCGTGGCTTTTATTGGCCTTGCCGGCAATGTCATTTCCATACTTGTGTTACAGCGAAGCCGCAGTGACAATCTGAATATGAAAGCGGCCTTCCTGCACCTGTTGTATGATGCTGTTTCTTCAGTAGCTGTTATCATCGCAGGGGTCGTTGTGCTTTTCACTGGCTGGATATTGCTGGATCTCATTGTCAGCATCGTTATTGTGTTCATGATCGTGTGGAGTTCAATGGAAATACTTCGTGACGCGGTACGCATTTTCATGCAGGGTGTTCCCCGCAATATAGATCCCGACAAGGTATACCAGGATATACTGGATGTACCCGGAGTAGCCAGTCTTCATGGCCTGCATATATGGTCGGTAAGTTCAAACGAAGTATTCCTGTCCTGCCATATCTGTGTTGATTCCGAGCCGGGAGCAATTGATACAGACCGGGTAATTAATGACGTAAATAAAATACTGGATGGCCAGTTCGGCATTCGCCATACCACCCTCCAGGTTGAGAATGTTAATCTCTGTGACATGAATGGTGGGCGTTGCTGCAAATGACGGCTCATTCCCATTTTACCCTGCCAACAAGGCTGTCGAGGTTGGGTACGAGGAGATCATTCTCTTTCCGCCCGCGTACAGGCGTGGCGTTATGATCTTTTATCAGCAGCGGATTCCCCTTCGCGCTTTCGGGAAATTCTGCGTATTCAGTCACGAAAAGTGGTGTCCTGTGATGGCCAGCTGACTTGCCAGCTTCGAATACGCCTCCTTCCTCCGGGGCTTCCACGATATAGACTGCAAGTGCCATGGCGCATATCATGCTGTTCCTGTTGTAGGAATTGTAGATGGAGTACTCTTCTGCCGGGTAGAACGGTGATACGAAGCAGAACCGCGTAAGATCCATTATATCAGCCAGTACTTCCGGAACGTTCAGGTGAAACATTCCATGGGGGAGCATCGCAATGGTGGTACCCCTGTGCTCAATTGCCCCGCGATGGGCAAGGTGCCCGGCTCCGCGGGAGAATCCACTTATAACGGTAATATTATGTCTGGAAAGTTCCCTGGCCGCAAGAAATGATATCATCTCGCCCCGCGCGCTGATGTCGCGATAGCCAAGCACTGCTGCTGATCTTTTCTGCAGAAGGGATTTCTCCCCGTAACTGTACAGTACAGGGGGGGCGTTATTGCCCATTGCTTTTGCAAGACGGGAGGGGTATGACCGGTCGAAAAGCATGATAGTCTCTATGCCGGCTTCTATGAGCCTGTTGTAATCCTCGTCAATTTTTGGAAGAAGCTCCCTGCTCTGTACAACCAGGTTGCTGAGCTTTTCTGACAGGCCAAGCTCATGCTGAATTTCAACTGTTTCAAGTTCGAAAATGTCTCGAATATGCAGTTGCAATTCTTCCAGTTTGTTGTGAACCTGTAAGATGGAGGCCGTACCAATACCCCTGGTGGATGCAAGTGCGATCCAGTACCTGTGCTGACTCATGAAATATCCTGGTATGATAGAATGTATTAAAAAGAACGTGAATTGTATAGATCACCGGTTACCTGTCAATCAATAACTTCCTTTGCGTACCGTTCATCTTTCGCTACTCACTTTTTACTTAAATATACAAAAAAATATATTTTCATTATTGACATATAGTAAGCAATTATTAGTGTAACAATGTGCAAGAACCATGATTAATTATGGTGAAAAAGGTACAGTAGTTGACAATTCCATGGTTATTCTATCGAATTGTGAATATGTGGGCAATGTAGTTTTATTTATTTTATTTTTTACAAACGTGTAGGAGGTTTTATATGGCGTTAAATCCACTGGTTGATTCTCGGGATGTACGCTTTGTTTTGTATGAAATGATGGACGTAGAAGGCCTTACGAAGTTTGAAAAATATGCTGACTTCGACAAGGACATGTTTGAAGACATGATCAACCTGGCAGAAACAATGGCCGTGGAAGAGATCTACCCAACATTTGAAGAGGGTGACAAGGAAGGGTGCCAATATATTGGCGATACCAAGGAAGTAAAGATCCCCCAGTGTTATCATGCCGCGCTTGACAAGTTCTATGAAGCCGGCTTCGGCGGAATGGACGTTGATGCTGAATGGGGCGGCATGGGCATACCCCAGGTGATCGCGTGGGCATGTAACGAATATTTTTGTGCTGCCAATTACCCGCTGTTGATGTACCCTGGACTTACTCATGGCGCTGCAGAGCTGATCGAGGTGTTTGGTACACAGGAACAGAAAGAAGCATACCTTGCAAAAATGTATGATGGTTCATGGGGTGGTACCATGTGTCTTACAGAACCAGATGCGGGTTCTGATGTTGGCGCCCTGAAGACCAAGGCTGTTCGTCAGGATGATGGAACATACAAGATCGTTGGACAGAAGATATTCATATCTTCAGGTGATAATGACTATTACGAAAACATGATCCATCCTGTTCTTGCCCGGATCGAAGGAGATCCTCCGGGAACCAAGGGTATTTCAATATTTATTGTTCCCAAGTACCTGGTGAACGAGGACGGAAGCAACGGTGAGTTCAACGATGTCTCATGTGCGGGTATCGAGCACAAGATGGGTATCAAGGGCTCCGCAACATGTACACTCAGCTTTGGTGACAATGGAAACTGTACGGGTTACCTTCTTGGTGAAGAACGAAAAGGTATGAAGATCATGTTCAAGATGATGAACTACGCCCGAATGGGTGTTGGTCTCCAGGGACATGCGACTTCTTCAGCCGCGTACATGCATGCGGTTACGTACGCACGTAATCGAATACAGGGTGTTCACGTAACACAGATGCTGAATCCTGAAGCCAAGGGTGTAACAATTGTCAACCATCCTGATATCAAGAGGATGCTGCTGTTGATGAAGTCTCACCTGGAAGCACAGCGTGCAATGATTTACTATCTCTACAAGAATTACGAGCTTGCCATGCTTCTCGACGGTGAAGAAGCAAAAGAAGCCCAGGCACTTTTAGAGATCATTACACCGGTTGAAAAAGCCGGCTGTACCGATTCGGCAGTTACCCTGACTTCCGAGGCAATGCAGGTCTTTGGCGGATATGGATACTGCAGTGACTATCCTGTTGAGCAGATGATGAGAAACGCCAAGATCACTGCCATATACGAGGGAACCAACGGTATCCAGGCAATGGACCTCACCATGAGAAAGATACTCATGAATCCCGAGCAGTACAATTACGGCGTTCTCAAGAGCAGGATCATGGACACTGTAAGCAAGGCAAAAGGTGTAGTAGATGATAAGTACGTTGAACTGATCGAAAGAGGCGTTTCAAAACTTGACGAGGTGGTTGAAATGATGAAGGGCCAGATGGCCGGCGGTAAGTTCCTCCACCTGTTTGCCAACGCCACACCTCTTGAGCAGGCAATGTACATGCTGATACTTGCGTGGATGCACCTGTGGATGCTGACCATCACGGTTCCCAAGATGAAAGAACTGGTTGGCGACAAGAAAGGTGAAGAACGAGATGCCCTTCTCAAAGACAACCAGGAAGCAGCATTCTACGCTGGCAAAGTTCTTTCCTCGCAGTATTATATCGGCGCAGAATTTCCCAAGTACTTCGGAAATATTGAAGCACTTCTTGGCGGCGAAAGCGCTATTATCAAGGCTGGTGAAGATATCTTTACAGGTGCCCTTGAAGAGTAATTAGTTGTTTAAAACAGGCCGTATATATGAAAGACGGGGAGCTATCCCCGTCTTTTTAATATCTCACCATTTTCCTGGTTTGATATATTTCAATTTTAAGTAGCATCGCACTTATAATGATCAAAAAAAACCCTCTAAAAATGCACAAAATATGAATGATGATAACATAACAAATAATTGACAAATACGGCTGAAATTCTATCGTGAGTATTGGCAATTCGGTGTGATGCGAATTACCACTAAATATATATTATAATTTTTACAGGAGGTCTTCATGGCAACGGCAGTTATGTCATTAAACCCGCTTGTTGACACCAGAGATACTCGATTCGTGCTTTTCGAAGCGCTCGAGGTTGATAAGCTGACACAGTACGAGAAATTTGCTGATTTTGACAGGGACATGTTCGAGGATGTACTCAACCTGGCTGAGAAGATAGCAGTCGACGAAGTATACCCTGCGAACATGGAAGGGGACAAGGAATCAGTGCAGTACGATCCGGATACAAAACAGGTGAAAATTCCTGAAGTGTACAAGCCTGCGCTGAAAGCCTTTAACGAAGCCGGTTTCGTATCGCTGGCAAATGACCAGGAGATCGGTGGCATGGGTATGCCAGACTCTATCGCGCAGTGCTGTACGGAATATTTTACCGCGGCAAGTGTGGCGTTTTCAATGTACCCCGCCCTTACCATCGGTTCAATGAACCTGTTAAAGACTTTTGGCACGGATGAGATGAAAGAAAAATTTCTGAGCAAAATGGTATACGGGGAATGGGGTGGAACCATGTGCCTTACAGAGCCGGATGCCGGTTCAGATGTGGGTGCTCTTAAGACAAAGGCAGTGAAGCAGGAAGATGGCACGTATAAGATTACCGGCCAGAAAATATTCATCAGCGGCGGTGATTACGATTCAGTGGAAAATATTATTCATCCGGTGCTTGCCCGTATTGAAGGTGATCCACCTGGAACAAAAGGTATTTCCATATTCATCGTTCCCAAGTACACGGTAAATGATGATGGTTCACTGGGCGAGCTCAATGACGTTATATGCTCAGGTATTGAACACAAGATGGGTATAAAAGCCTCTGCTACATGTACTTTGAACTTCGGTGATGAAGACAATTGTATCGGCTACCTGCTTGGTGAAGAACGCAAGGGCATGAAGATCATGTTCCAGATGATGAACGAGGCCCGTCTTTACGTGGGTCTGCAGGGACTTGCGGTATCCAGTGCGGCTTACATGCATGCCATTACCTACGCGAAGAACAGGGAGCAGGGCTCTGATGTTACCCAGATGATGAATCCGGATGCACCCAAGGTTTCCATTATCAAGCACCCGGATGTAAAGAGAATGCTTCTTTACATGAAGTCTTACGTTGAAGGTATGCGAATGCTTACCTACTATGCCAGTAACAATACTGACCTTGAGCATGTGCTTGATGGTGATGCTTCACAGGAAGCCAAAGCAATAGTTGAGATCCTCATCCCCATAGTAAAGGCAGGCAACACTGATAATTCCTGGAGAGTGACGGCAGAAGCTATACAGGTATACGGTGGATACGGATTCTGCTCTGACTACCCTGTTGAACAGTTTGCACGTGATGCCAAGATACTTTCCATTTACGAAGGGACTAACGGGATACAGTCAATGGACCTTACCATGAGGAAGATCCTCATGAACAAGGAGCAGTACAACTATTCCGTTTACAAGAAGAGAATAGCACAGACCATTGAGAACGCAAAAGGTATTGTTGATGACAAGTATATCGATGCAGTTAAGAAGGGTGTCGAGAAGCTTGATACATGCATTGACCTCTTGAAAGAACAGATGGCAGGTGGAAAATTTCTGCATATCTTTGCAAATGCCACGCCGCTTCAGCAGGCCATGGTAATGCTGTCACTGGCTTGGATGCACCTGTGGATGCTGACCCTTGCCACTCAAAAGATGAAAGAACTTGTTGGCGACCTTAAGGGTGAAGAAAGGGATGCGCTTCTTGCTGATAATAACGAGGCCGCGTTCTATTCTGGTAAAGTTCTTTCTTCCCAGTTCTTTATTGGTGCAGAATTCAAGAAGTTCTTCGGTATGATCGACTATATCATCGATGGGGAAAGTGCAGTTGTTAAGGCATCAGATCATATCTTTACCGGTGCACTGGAAGAATAAAAAGTAGATTTAGAAATGTATACAATGAGCAGGCCGAAAGGCCTGCTTTTTTTGCAATAATAATTGACAAATAGTATTACACCATTATGAACATACTAATGTAATATTACAATATAAATTATAATAAAAAAAGCTTACATAGGAGATAAAAAATAAATGTTGTAATATTACGTTACTGTGTACGTAAAAAATGGAGGTAATTATGGGTTTGAACAAGCTGGTTGATTCAAGAGATCTTCGTTTTGTTTTGTTCGAAATGCTGGACACGGGTTCGCTACAGTCATTTGATAAGTTTGCGGATTATGACAGGGATATGTACGAGGATACCCTGGATCTTGCTGAGAAAATGGCAGTGGAGGAGGTCTATCCTGTTAATTCAGAATCTGACAAGGAAGGAGTTAAGTACGATCCCGATAATAGTAAGGTCATAATTCCCCGGCAGCTAAAACCTGCACTTGACGCGTATAACGAAGCCGGTTTTGTTGCCATAAACGAAGAAGTGGAGCTTGGAGGAATGGGAATGCCTGTAGTTATCGGCATGTCCTGTAACGAGATATTTACAGCGGCAAGTCTGGCGTTTACAAGCTATCCTACCCTCTCACGTGGAGCGGCCGACCTTATTAAGGCTTTTGGGAGTGATGATCTGAAAAATACTTATCTTGAAAAAATGCTTGGTGGTAAATGGGGCGGTACCATGTGCCTTACCGAACCTGACGCGGGATCTGATGTGGGGGCGCTCAAGGCGAAGGCAATACCGCAGGATGATGGTACCTACCTTATACAGGGACAGAAGATATTTATAACCTCGGGTGATAATGATTACTATGAGAATATAATTCATCCTGTGCTTGCCCGCATTGAGGGTGATCCACCGGGAACAAAAGGTATTTCCATATTCATAGTTCCCAAGTACAGGATAAACGAAGATGGATCAGTGGGAGAACACAATGATGTGACCTGTTCAGGCATAGAACATAAGATGGGTATACACGCCTCGGCCACCTGTACATTGAATTTTGGTGATAATGATAACTGCATTGGGTACCTGCTGGGTGAGCAGCGAAAGGGCATGAGGATCATGTTCCAGATGATGAACGAGGCAAGGCTGGCTGTGGCAATACAGGGACTGGCCCTTACATCTACCGCCTACATGCACTCGGTAACATACGCCCGCAACAGGGTACAGGGTGTTGATGTTACCCAGATGATGAACCCGGAGGCGCCGTCAGTTACAATAAGCAAACATCCTGACGTGAAAAGAATGCTGGTTTGGATGAAATCATACGTTGAAGGTATGAGAATGCTGATATATTACCTTGCAAATAATATAGATATGGAACACCTTCTCGAGGGAGAAGAGGCGAGGGAAGCAAAGGCCATGGCCGAAATTCTCATACCTATTTGCAAGGCGGGGTGTACGGACACATCTGTACTCTTGACTTCGGAAGCAATGCAGGTATACGGGGGGTATGGATATACATCGGATTACCCGATAGAACAGTTCATGCGGGATTCAAAGATCACAACCATCTACGAGGGAACAAACGGGATACAGTCCATGGATCTCACCATGAGGAAGATACTTATGAATCCCGACCAGTATAATTATTCGGTGTATAAAAAACGGTTAAATGAAACCATTGATAAAGCCAGGGGTACAGTAGATGAGAAGTACGTGGAACTGGTGGTACGGGGTATGGAAAAGTTGGACGAGATCATATCCATGCTTGCCGGTTTAATGAAGGAAGGAAAGTTTCTCAATATCTTTGCCGCGGCAACTCCTTTGCAGCAGGCCATGTTCATGCTTTCCCTTGCATGGGCACATCTCTGGTCATTAACTATAACCGTTCCCAGGATGAAAGAGCTGGTTGGAGAAGCAAAAGGTGAAGACAGGGAAAAGCTGTTAACCGAAAATGACGAGGCGGCGTATTATTCCGGTAAAGTGCTTTCATCTCAGTTTTATCTTGGATCCGAGTTTCCAAAGTTCTTTGGAAAAGCCGAAGCAATACTGTTCAATGAAACGGCAGTGAACAAGCTGTCAGATCCGCTTTTTACCGGAGCACCGGAAGAATGATATTTGACCGGCTGTCCAATTTTATTTTCAAAATGCGTTGACAAATTCACCAGGCATATTATGTATTACATTAATACAGGTTATTCCTGGTGGAACTTCTCAGTGAATAATAAATTGGTCCGGGTGATGTGCCTGGACTCCTTTTTATATAAAAAGATAATTAACCAAGGAGGTTTCTCATGGCTTTAAATCCACTTATTGATTCACGAGATCTGCGTTTTGTCCTTTTTGAACTACTGGAAGTGGATAAACTTTCGGATTATGCAGAATACGCGGATTATGACAGGGATATGTACGAAGATGTACTCAACCTGGCAGAAAAGATGGCAGTGGAGGAAGTGTATTCTGTTAATTCAGAAACTGATAAGGAAGGTGTAAAGTACGATCCCGACAATAGTAAAGTCATTATACCTGAAGGTTTCAAAAAGGCACTGGACGCGTATAACGAGGCTGGATTCGTGGGGATAGTGGAAAGCCCTGAAACAGGGGGGATGGGTATGCCGGTGGCCATAGGCATGGCAACCGGTGAGTTCTTTACTGCGGCAAGCCTTTCATTTACCATGTATCCTGGCCTGGCGCATGGTGCAGCAGCCCTTATCAAGAATTTTGGCACAGAAGAGTTACAAAATGTTTACCTTGAGAAAATGCTGTCCGGGCAGTGGGGAGGCTCCATGTGCCTGACTGAACCGGATGCGGGATCTGATGTCGGGGCCCTCAAGACAAAGGCAGTACCCCGGGACGATGGAACATACCTGATACAGGGGCAGAAAATTTTTATTACTTCAGGTGATAATGATTACTATGAAAATATTGTTCATCCTGTTCTTGCCCGTATTGAAGGTGACCCTCCCGGAACGAAGGGTATTTCTATATTCATTGTTCCCAAGTACAGGGTAAATGATGATGGATCGCTGGGTGAGTTTAATGACGTGATTTGTTCTGGTATTGAACATAAGATGGGTATTCATGCTTCCGCAACCTGTACCATGAATTTCGGGGATGATGGGAAATGTATCGGCTACCTTCTTGGAGAGCCAAGGAAAGGTATGAAGATAATGTTCCAGATGATGAACGAGGCCAGGCTGGGTGTGGCCATGCAGGGGCTTTCACTTTCCACAGCAGCGTACATGCATGCGGTCACTTATGCGCAAAACAGGGTTCAGGGTGTAGATGTAACACAGATGTTGAACCCGGAAGCACAGAAAGTAACCATAAGCCAGCATCCCGATATAAAACGTATGCTTTTATGGATGAAGTCATATGTTGAAGGCATGCGCATGCTGATATATTTTCTTTCCCATAATATAAACCTTGCAGAATTGTTGGAAGGTGATGAGAAAAAGGAAGCAGAGGCCATGGGAGAGATACTCACACCCATCTGCAAGGCCGGGTGTACGGATTCTTCTCTCTACGTGACTTCAGAAGCTGTGCAGGTCTACGGCGGCTATGGGTATACCAGTGATTATCCGGTTGAGCAGTATCTCAGGGATTCCAAGATCACAGCCATATACGAGGGGACCAACGGGATACAATCAATGGACCTCACCATGAGAAAAATTCTCATGAACCCTGAACAGTTCAATTACCAGGTGTGGAAAAGGAATGTGGCGAAAACCGTTGATAACGCAAAAGGTATTGTTGATGACAGGTACATTGACCTGGTTTCCCGCGGAATGGAAAGACTGGACGAAGTCATTGAGATGCTGAAAGAGTATATGGCCGGTGGTAAATTTCTCCATATTTTTGCCAATTGTACCCCACTTCAGCAGGCCATGTACATGATGTCACTGGCATGGATGCACCTGTGGTCCCTTACCATCACTATTCCAAAAATGAAGGAACTGGTTGGTGACCTGAAAGGTGAAGAACGGGATAAGCTTCTCAATGACAATCTGGAAGCAGCCTATTACAGCGGCAAGGTGCTTTCTTCGCAGTTCTATCTTGGTTCGGAGTTCCCCAAGTATTTTGGCAATATTGAAGCACTCTTGTTTAACGAAACTGCTACCATAAAGGCATCTGACCCTGTATTTACAGGTGCCCTGGAGGAGTAAATTATTTAAGGCATAAGTTGCAATACTGCGTCAGGCAGGGTAAGACTTGCCTGGCGCAGCTTGTATAAGTCCCCGTACAACAGGGCTATACAGTCAAGGGTTATTTTGCCATCTTCCTTGACCTTCAGCAGATAATCCCTGTTTGCCTTATTCTTTTTCAAAATGAAAGCATGATGTGAATCTTCCAGGGTTGCATTGATATACATGGTCAATATATAACGGTCCTTTCCTTCTCCAAAAGTCCATGAAACAGTTTCATCGGATATTTCATCCACGATATCAGCAAAATCGAAATAGAGAAGAAGAAAATTGCTGCCACTTTTCAGCAGTAATGATTGTCCCGCATCGGTAAAATAGGTGTAGATCTCATTGAAATTAGCATCTCTTGGAAGTGGCGAATCGTATTCCAGTTTATGATATGCATTGATGACTGTCTTTGGTGTAGCCATGGTTCTGCTCCCCGGTTGACATTATAAGGATGAAATAAATGCTATGTGCACGTTGCATACTATGGATACCAGTTTCAGGCTGAAGTACAGGATAACACATACAAGGAGAACCATAATGACGATGTTCATCCTGTCAAGGAGCTTATCGGATAACGATTCCTGTACCCTGTTCAGCAGCAATGCCACAAATGACAGGTATCCTGCCAGTCCGGAGCAGCAGGATACAAGAAATATACCCCGAAGGCTGGCCGTCATATGGTCAAAAAGATGCAGGTCAAGAAGCAGCCTGTAGCCAACTATCCACCAGACTATCATGCCTGGATTGGTTATAGCGATAGTAAAACCGGTAAGAAAAGAAGTTCTTTTCCTGTAGGTGATATGAGGGGCATGTGCTGGTGGAATATGCTTGTGTTCACGGTATGAGCGATAGAGCAGAAAAGACAGAACAACTATCCCCAGCGAATAGACGATTATCTGGAAGTTTTTCTGCTGAAGCAATGGGGCAAGTCCGTACAAGACCAGTACGCCGTATATAAAGTCAGACGTAACCGAACCAATTGCTACCGATAATGCTGGTTTAAGATGTCCATTTACGGCCTTTTTGATGACTTCAAGCTGTACGGCACCTACGGGTATAGAGGAAATAAATCCGATAAAGATACCAAATAGTATCACGAAGCATATATGTGCATAGAACATGGTTTTGTCTCTTAATAGTGAACTCTTTATTGCGAAATATTCCCGGGAAAGCCGAAAGGCATACAGTACTTTGTTATAAACGTGGGTAAATGTCAAGTAAATGCTGTTCGGAAAAATTTAAAAAAAGGGGCCACGGAGACACTGAGACACGGAGTGGTTAGGGATTACCGTAGAGGCGCGACGTTTGCGCCTTATCCCTTTTCCTCCCCCTTTCAAGCTGACTTGTACCCACAAATCGGATAATTTATTTAATACTGCAAATTATTCTGTTTCCTTTATCCCCCTCCCTCGATGGGAGGCCGACGCGTTTTGCGACGTCCTGTCGCACGTCGGCACCAACCTCATCCTGAGAACGTGGGTTAGGGGAGGGTGTGTTGCACATACTTCTACCAGATGTTCAAGCACTCCATAAATATTATTCATGACATCATTATTCCAGTATCGTATCACTGTAAATCCCTGTGAGTTTAACCATTAATTGACGAGATCTCAGATGTTTCCACAACA
>CAYFSO010000030.1:0-27832 GCA_964345775.1 uncultured Leptospiraceae bacterium
TTTGTAGTCATATAACAAATTTTGATAGGTTTTCCCAACATTCCGGAATGAGCCTTAAAGAATATATGCGAATGTCGTATAAAAGCTCTCAAATGATTAACACGGGTGTATATACATGTCAACAGAAAAGGTATAACCGGTAATTTGAAATACTTTACAGTGAATAACTGGCGGCAGTGTTGATCATCTTCAGTATCTTGTTCCTGACGGCATCTGCCGTAACCATGTGGCCGGCCTGGGAAGGATGGCGGGAATCAGCCTCCAGGAGGTCATCTACTGGTATGCCGTTCTCGTGGATGTGATTCAACCATAGAAGATGGAGGGGGATATATTCGCACTGAAGGTCAGCGGCCACCTCCCGAGTGGTCCTGTTGTAGATCCCGGCAGCGTCATTCTCGTAAGCGGTGCCGAAAAGGTGTGTTGTACAAAGAATGATATCGGGATGGAAGCGGCGCCTGGCACGCCGTATGGCCTGTACAAGATTTTCTTTGAATTCTGACCGGTACACGGGACGGAACATGTCGTCCACACCGAACTGCAGCACCAGTAACCCGGGTTCCAGCGGTTGTATCTCTTCGTCGAAATCCCAGATAAGATCAAAGGTGGTATGGCCGTACTCGGCTATAGTATATATGTTGTGTCCGGTGAACGCCCGGTCCGAAGCCAACAGGTGAACGAAGGTGTGCACATGCTCACGTTCAGCAAGGGGCGAGCCTCCCCGGAATACGATATCCATGCTCAGTGCTGGTGCTGATGCATTTCATTGGCATGGGCCGGGTGGTCATGGTCATGAGATCCATGATCAGCATTCCCGGTATGATCATGATCGTGTGCCGCGGCGTTTGCACCATGCTCATGTTCATGCTTGTGCTGGTGCAGGTGTTCATGGTTGTGCGCATGTTCATGGGGATGGCTGTGCAACGTGTCACCATGTGCATGTTCATGTTCATGGGTGTGTGTATGGTTATGTGTATGAAGATGTGAATGTTCGTGATTTCCCTGCATAATACTTCCTCCAGTTACATTTTCATATAATATACTGTCTGCAGGCTGCAGGTGTCAAATTTAAAATGTACTGATAAAAATGCTTGCATAATATATGTCCATCCATGTAAATGAAATATGTTCATTGTCTGGGGGTGCCCTGCGCGGGCTGAGATCATACCCCTCGAACCTGATCTGGATAATGCCAGCGCAGGGAATGACGTTATGGTGAAAGAATACTACCTGCAAGTCATTCCCCGCGTGGAATGACTTTTTTATTGGAGAGAATTTACATGAATATACCACGGGTACTTACAATAGCCGGTTCGGATTCCGGTGGCGGTGCCGGCATACAGGCCGACCTGAAAACTATTACTGCAATGGGCTGTTACGGCATGAGCGTTATCACCGCCCTGACCGCCCAGAATACCCTGGGGGTACAGGCTATACAGGAGATACCGGTAGACTTCATTGACAGCCAGTTCGAATCGGTAATGACCGACATTGGGACGGACGCGGCAAAAACAGGCATGCTGGCAACACCCGAAGTGGTGATGCACGTGGCTGAGAATGTAGACCGTTATAATATTAAAAACCTGGTGGTTGACCCCGTGATGGTGGCCAAGGGTGGCGCCTCACTTCTGACAGGTGATGCGCGGCAAAGTATTATTGATGAGCTGTTGCCAGGGGCTGAGGTGATCACGCCCAACGTGCCCGAGGCCGAAGTCCTTACCGGGATGACAATAAAGGGGAAGGACGAGATGGTACGTGCCGCTGAAAAGCTGATGGAATTCGGCCCCCGCATGGTTGTGGTAAAAGGTGGACACATCGAGGGTGATGCCATTGATATTGTATATGATGGCAGTGATCTTGTTGAGCTTTCACGGCCAAGGATTGACACGAAAAATACCCATGGTACAGGCTGCACCTTCTCGGCGGCAATAGCATCCGGACTTGCCATGGGACTTACCCCCGTGGAAGCGGTGACCGCGGCGAAGGACTTTATCACTAATGCCATAGCGCATGGGATACAGCTGGGGCAGGGGCATGGTCCTGCAAATCATGTTGCCGCCATTGTGAACAGTGTTGCCGCCATGGACTGCATCGAAGACCTGAAGGAAGCATTCGTGATGCTGCACAGGGGACGCTGCGGTAATATCATCCCGGAGGTACAGTCAAACATGGGATATGCATTGCCCTGTGCAACCGGGCACAATGACGTTGCGGCATTTCCCGGCAGGCTCATACGAATGGGTGAGCATGTTGTTCGGGTGAAGGATCCCGCTTTCGGCGCATCCCGGCATATTGCCAATATCATATTAACAGCCATGCGCTATGACCCGTCAATACGGTGCGTTATGAATATCCGTTATTCAGAGGAGATCGTCAATGCCTGTAATGCCCTGGGAATGACGGTGGACAGCTTCAGCAGGGAAAATGAACCCGATGAAAGCAGGCAAAAGGAAGGATCATCACTGGAATGGGGTACCAATGATGTTCTTTCAAGGCGAAAAGATATCCCTGACGTGATCTTTGACCGCGGGGGACCGGGTAAGGAACCCATGGTGAGAATACTGGGAAAAGATCCCATTGACGTGGCTGACATGGTGCTGGCTGTTTCAGAGGCCACAGGGTAACGTTGAAACGAAAACCTGTGAATACCATTCATTGGTTGACAAATATTTATTACATTGATAGTGTTGGAGGACACAATGGAACTGAACGAGATAACAATTACAAGGGCAATAGTAGATCGGTTTTTCAATAAGCTGCTTGACTATACAGAGGTTGATACCGCCATCGTTGGTGCTGGTCCCGCGGGCCTGGTAGCCGCGTATTATCTTGCAAAGAACGGGAACAAGGTAGCCATTTTCGAGCGGAAGCTATCCATAGGCGGCGGCATGTGGGGCGGCGGCATGATGTTCAACGAGATAGTGGTGCAGGAAGAGGCCCGTGAAATACTGGAACAGTTTGGCATCAAAACCGAACTGTACGAGGAGGGCTATTATACGGCAGATGCGGTTGAATCGGTAACATCCATATGTTCGGCAGCCTGCAGGGCAGGTGCAAAGATATTCAATTGCGTATCGGTTGAAGATGTTATTATACGTGAAGGTTCGGTGAACGGACTGGTGATTACCTGGTCGCCGGTTGAGATGGCAGGACTTCATGTTGATCCGCTTACAATAGGCGCAAAGAAAGTGATCGATTCAACGGGTCATGATACAGAGGTTCTCCATGTTATTGCCAGGAAGGCTGACATGAAACTGAATACACCCGACGGGAAGGTGCAGGGTGAACGGTCCATGTGGGCCGACAAGGCTGAAAGGCTCACCATTGAAAATACCCGTGAGATATGCAATAACGTGTACGTTGCCGGTATGTCTGCAAACGCCGCCTTTGGCGGGCCTCGAATGGGCCCCATATTCGGCGGAATGCTGCTTTCCGGGAAAAAGGCTGCCGAGAGCATACTGGGAAAGGATCTTTAATACCATTTGATGATCCTGTGGTGGGTTTTTCATATAAATATCGATAACGATATTTATATGGTTGCAAAAAATACAGAATATCGTATACTGTGTATACAGCATTTGTGGTATTTGTTTTATGGGGGTGCGTTATGAACGGCTATTTCGGTAAAGTATTGCGTGTAGATCTTACCAGGAAAAAGACACGGGTAGAAGAGTTTGGCGATGATTTTGCCAGGAAGTATATTGGCGGTAATGGTTTTGCCGTAAAGTACATATATGACCTGGTCAACGAAAAGGTTGATCCACTGTCACCGGAAAACGTGGTGGTAATAGCCACGGGCCCATTGACCGGCGGCCATGTGTATGGTGCGGGACGCGGTCACATGGCTTCCATATCCCCGCTGACCGGTATCTTCTGTGACTCAAATTTCGGAGGCAATTTTGCAACAACCCTCAAGCGTACAGGATATGATGCCATTGTAATTGAAGGAGCATCGGATTCCCCCCTGTACCTTTCCGTGATAGACGGGAAGGTTGAACTGAAGGACGCTACCCAATTGTGGGGAATGGATACTAATGCTGCGCACCAGGCTATAGTAGAGGAAAACGGGAAAAAGACTGAAACGGCTCTTGTCGGCCCCGCGGGCGAGAATGGAATACGGTACGGATGTGTTATATGCAGCGGTATACGTGTTAGCGCAGCGGGCAGGGGCGGGATCGGTGCAGTGCTTGGTTCCAAGAAACTGAAAGGCATTGCGGTTGGCGGTGATATGAAAGTGGAGGTTGCTGACAAAGACGGGCTAAAAAGTTTTCTGTCGGACAAGTTGCCATCTCTTCACGAAAAAGCCGCTGCATTGACTGCAAAGGGTACCCCCGTGCTGGTCAACATGATCAATGGCAAGGGAAAGCTGTGCACCAGTAATAACAGGTATGAAAGCTGGGATGATGCACAGAAGATAAGCGGTGAACTTATCCAGGAAAGATACAAGAAGAAGAATACTGCCTGCTTCGGCTGCCCCATAGCATGCGGAAAGCTGGTATCTGTGCCAGGTGGTGAATTCTCTGGTCAGGACGTGAAAATGCCCGAGTATGAAACGCTGTACGCCATAGGCAGCATGCTTGAGAACAGTGATATTTCATCAGTATTCAATGCCAATACCATGTGTGATCACCTGGGTATGGATACAATAAGTTTTGGTGTTTCTGTTGCATTCCTGGCCGAATGCGTGGAAAAGGGCCTGGTCAATGAAGCAGATCTCGATTTGCCGGTGAAATTCGCGGAGTTTACGAACCTGGCTGAAATTGCAGAATTTACCGCCTGGAAAAAGGGAAAACTTGGTGAGCTTATAGCTATGGGATCAAGGAAGATGTCAGAAGAGATCGGACAGGATTCATACAGGTACCTTTACCAGGTTAAAGGCCTGGAAATAGCCGGGCATTCCGCACGTGGTCTTCGACAAATGAGCATTGGTTACGCAACCGCCACCAGGGGGGGAAGTCACCATGACACCAGGCCAAACTATTATCCTGATGATCCGGAAAATGATCCCGGATTTGAACACATGCCTGAATACGCGTATAATTCACAGAATAACACCACCATACGGGATTCGCTGGTGATCTGTGCATTCATATACGAGCGTGCCTTCGGAACACAGCTTAACGATGAAACTCCCGCTATCATGAAATACATAACCGGGTGGGACATGACCCTGGATGAGATAATTACCATTGCCGAACGCATTTATACCATGGAAAGAACCATAAACGTTCGCAGGGGGGTGGACAGGTCTGCTGACACCCTGCCATACAGGGTGATGAACGAGCCAATTCCTGAAGGGCCATCAAAGGGATGGTACTGTTCAGCGGAAGAATTGTCCAGAATGCTGGATGAGTATTACTCTCTCAGGAAATGGAACAGTAATGGTGTACCTGAAAAGGAAAGGCTGCAGGAACTGGGTATCGAGTAACAGGGAGATATCCTAATTCCTGAAATGATCCCAGCCGCCGGTACGCAACGGTGTCTTTTCAGCGTTCTCATGCAGTAATAAAGCGGTTTTCTCTTCAGTAATATGCCCTATCCTGTTGAGTTGTCTTCCAAATAATGCGTGGAACTCTTCGGCCACGCTGTCCGCGTATTCGGGTTCCATGGTGCAGAGAAGCACGTAATCTTCGCCGCCGTCCAGAAGGTACCCGGCGCTGTCGAAGGAATACGTATTACAGAATTGCTGCAGGTCACCTGATGCGGGGAGGGAAGATCCTTCGATAACGCATCCAACCCCGCTATTTTCCAGAACATGTGAAAGGTCTGAACTCAAACCATCGCTGATGTCAATGGCCGCATGTATACCGGGCTGGGATGCCAGGAATTGACCTTCTTTTACGTGGGGTTCAGGACGAAGATGAGCTTTAACCAGTGACGTCATCCATTCCGGCTGCAGGTTCTTTTCGTGTTGCAGGCAGTAAAGCCCTGCACGGCTGTCACCGGTATATCCCGTAGTGAAAATTATATCTCCGGGTTTCGCGGCGTCCCTGTAGAGTATCTTGCCGCTTTCAGCACTCCCGGTAACGGTAACGTTTATCACCAGCCCAGACCTGGATGCGGTCGTATCCCCTCCAAGGATGTTCACATCGAAGGCACGGCCGCATTGCATCATGCCTTCAAATATATCATCAAGGTATTCCAGTTCGGTAGTATCGGGAATGGCTATGCTCACAAATGCATGTTCCGGGGTACCCCCCATGGCAGCTATGTCGCTGAGGTTCACCGCCATGGCCTTGAAACCCAGGTCTTTACCCGTGGTATAATCTCGTATGAAGTGTACATCTTCTGCCATTAGATCGGCTGTAACCAGGAGTACCCTGTCTGAAGGTGATATGACAGCCGTGTCATCACCCGGACCGCGAATGACGTGCGTGTAGTTTACAATTGATTCACCGGTTATACGTTTTATGAAATTGGATTCTCCAATATCCTTAAGCTTCATGATGGAACCTTGCCGGTATTGTTTTTGCAGACCAAGTTGTGGGTATTCACCGCACAGAGCTTACCACACATTGTACAGGTTTCTTTCTCAGTGTCAACCTTGCGGCTTGCCGGCAATTGCGGATCAAGGGCATATTTGAACATCCCGTTCCAGTTCAATTCTTTTCTGCACCTGGACATCTCGATATTCCTTTCCATTGCACCCGGTATGCCATTGGCTATATCTGCTGAATGGGCGGCAATGAGTGAACTGATCACCCCGGTCTTCACGTCCTCCACCCCGGGCAGGCAGAGATGTTCTGCAGGAGTGACGTAGCACAGAAAATCTGCACCGTGATATGCTGCCAGCGCACCGCCGATTGCCCCGGTAATATGATCATATCCCGGAGCGCAATCGGTTGTCAGTGGTCCAAGAACGTAGAAAGGTGCTCCCTTACAGATGCGTTTCTGCATCTGTATATTGGTCTCTATCTGGTTGAGTGGCACATGCCCCGGTCCTTCTATCATTACCTGTACACCCTCTTGCCGGGCACGGTGGGCAAGTGAGCCAAGGGTTACAAGCTCTTCAACCTGTGCGGCATCGGTTGCGTCGGCGATGGCACCGGGCCGCATTCCATCACCAAGACTAAGGGTTACGTCATACTTTTTAGCGATCTTGAGAAGCCTGTCGTATTGTTCAAGGAGAGGGTTTTCCATGTTGTGATAGTGCATCCAGGCGGCAAGCAGTGATCCCCCCCTGCTGACAATTCCGCACACCCGGGCATCCTCTCCGGCAAGAGAAACGGCTTTCATGGTGACACCGCAATGAACGGTAATATAGTCTATCCCCTCGCTGCACTGTACCTCGATCTCATCAAAGAGCATGTCCGCCGTCATGGCGGTTATGTTTTTATCATCGGTTGCAAGGTCAGATGCGACACCGTAAATGGGAACAGCACCTGTCATCACCGTGGCGTTTTCGAGAAACACTTTTCGAATATGCCGAAGGTCACCGCCTGTTGAAAGATCCATAACGCTGTGTGCCCCTGCTTCAATGGCTGCACGGAGCTTCAGCAGTTCCTCATCTATATCCAGGTGATCCATTGA
This sequence comes from uncultured Leptospiraceae bacterium, assembly GCA_964345775.1. Classification (GTDB taxonomy): domain Bacteria; phylum Spirochaetota; class UBA4802; order UBA4802; family UB4802; genus M55B154. The sequence goes on from CAYFSO010000030.1 coordinate 7,528, forward strand.
GGTGCCGATATTGGCGTTGATCTTGGTTGATAGTCCTTTACCAATACCAGTTGGATGAAAGCTGCGGGTTTTATTTTTGGGGATTACGATGTGCCCGTCTGCAATTCCACTGCAGACCAGTTGCGGATCGAGGTTTTCGTCTTCTGCGACGATCCTCATGTCATCGGTAATTATACCATTTGTAGCTGCTTCAAAAAGTGTCATAATGTCCTCCCTACGCTGGCATTACCCAGATCAGGTTCAGCGGGTATTATCTCAGGCGAAAGCCACCCCGGTTTTAAAGATCAAACGTAGATTCTTGATCGGGATTTTCGATAACTATAAACCCAACGATATTGCCGTCAAGATAAAAAATTATTCAGGTCTGCGTTCAGGTATTGATTCAGGGGTCTTACCTGTTTTATGGAATTCCGGCGTGAGATACAGTCCGCAATAGCAGTGGCCGTATTCTTCCTGGTCGGGTACGCAGTACACACATGGACAGATAATATCCTTGTCCTTTTCACGGATACCATCTGCGTCACGACAGGGGCATGAATAATATCCATAACGGTTATAGTTTGTTGTCAATCCCTCAATTAATATATCCAAAAATTCCTTTTCCGGATGCAGGTACCAGTCCTGTTTTCTGGCCACCATCTCAACGAATTTCCTTGTATCATCAAGGGATTTTTTGCGAATATCAGGCATATGCCTCCTCCATCAATTCAAGTTAAGAATTTTCTTCCATTCATCTTCCATGAAGCCGGTCAGCTGCTTTGAGCCGTCAATTACCAGGAAAGGAAATGCTACCCTGGCATCGGGAAAATTCTCTTTTAGATCATCTTTTACCTGGTTTTTGTCTTCTACCGGAAGAAGGTCTACGTACACGTACCTGTAATGCACGTTATTATCATCAAGGAAGTTGAGTGCCCTTCTGCAGTGACCACAGGTAGAAAGTGCGTATACTGCAATATCTCCAGGTTTATGTGAACCATCAACAGTGGTAAATTCCAGTTTCTCTATCATAATAAATTTCCTTATCTATTAAATTGATACAACCGTGTTTTAACGGTTTCTTATATACTACAATAACAGGTATGAGGGGTCAAGTGATTTGGATGGTAATGCATTTTAAAACAATTGACATCACTGATACATGATGATATGAAATCTGATTCCAGCATATTGATATTTACAGGAGATAGAACATGACCGGAACCAGGAAATATATTGCAGTCATCATTTTTGCGGCAATTATACTGTATGCTTTTGTAAAGCTGACTGCAACAGTAAAGGTTAACGAAACAGAAATCGAAGGTTTTACACCGGTTAAAATGGATGAAATGGCTGCAAAATATGCACCGGTAGTACTGCCATCCGAGCAGTACGAAGCCCCTGTACGCCTGTTGTACAGGGCCAGTAAAGATGATAAAGGCAATATTCATCTTGCGTATCATTATATCTGGAAAAATGAAGTAAACAAGAATGATGGTCTCATGCCTTTCCTGTCTCGAAACCTGTATACAGGGGGGCTTTCTCTTCAGAAAGTAATGTTCGGGAAGGGGGACGTTGAAGTAGTCGGAATGGTTATTGCACCTGGTGGGAGAGTTGTGAAAGTGGATTATGAAACTGCACAAAATTATGATCCCGGCGCATTTTCAGTAACCCATAAAGACGTAACTGTTGATGGCCCGGTAACAACGCCGGTCTGTTTCAGGGTTATATCATGGAATCACATGTTCGATTATGTTACATCTAACGATGGATCATGCAATGATGGGATCAGGCTTGACCCTGAATATTTCACAAAGGAATTGTGGGATGAATACAGCATGTTCAAACGTGAAGAGACCATGTTGAAGAAAAACAGGGCTCATTTCAAGTGGGAAAGGGAAAGCGTATAACAGCTATTGCTGCAAAGGATATCAACATGAGAAAAAAGAATGTTATTTTACCCTGTATAGCAGTTCTATTGTTTTGCACATCATGCAGTCTTACCGAATGTTCACGTGAAACAATGAAAAAGGGTTCAGGGGTTGTTACGGTAACCAGGGTAACCGCCAATGACCTTCAGCAGGTATATGAATTCGATAAAGGGTTACGTGGGGAAGGTTGTTAAGATCAGGTATCATGAAAATGTTGCCGGTGATCACGAAATAGAGTCAATACACCGGCAGTGAATCATTTCCATGTAACGGGATGCCCCTATTTCCTGAGAGTATATCCCGCTTTTTCGACCTTTTTTATTACCCTGTTCTGAAGTGATTCCACCTCTTCGGGTGACAGGGTTTTTTTATCGGATGCGAATGTTACCTTCATTGATGCAGATTTTTTGCCTTCCGGTATTGGTTTCCCGCTGTATACTGACAACACTTCAACATTCTTTACGTGATGGGTGTCAACCGAGCTGATCAGGGCACGGATGGTCTCTGTGTACTCCATTCTGTCAGCGATAACAGATATTTCGAATGGTACTTCTGGAAATCTCGGGAGTTCCCTGAACATACCGGTGTCTTTCGGGGCCTCCATGAGGGCCTCAAGACTGAGATCAAAAAAAGCTGCTTCGCCCTTAATTTCGAAATTATCCCTTGTGGCGGGGTGAAGCTCAAAGATCATACCAATTTCATTGTTATTTAGAAGAACCTTCATGCTTCTGCCGGGATGCATGTATGGAGCCAGGCCTTCGGTGGCCGGTACCATGCTGATCCCCGTACGGTTGCACTGCTGAATTATATCGGTCACGCACACCCTTGCGTTGTAGAAAAGGGGTGATACGGGTTTTCTCTGGCAGAAAAGACCTGTTATTCGAGTTTCCTCGTGTGCCAGCTCCGGTGATTTTCTGTCCTTTTTAAAGTATACCCGCCCAAGTTCAAAAATTGAAAAACTGTCATTGTACCTCTGGTTGGTAATGATGTTTCTAACAAGGTTGGGCACAAGGCTTCTTCGAAGGCGGTCCTGCTCCTGTGACAGGGGATTCTGCAGTCGAAGTTCCCTGTCTTCATTTATATCCAACATGTCAAGCACCTGGTCACCGACGAAAGAATAGTTACTTACTTCAAACATGCGATGATCTCTTACCAGCACCTGCTTTACTTCACGTTCGAACAATCGCTTCTCGTTGCGTGATGGTGGTTCACAGGGTACCATGGGTGCTTCAGGGGGAACATTGTCATAACCGAAGATCCTTCCCACCTCTTCAACGATGTCATCTGGCAGTGAAACGTCCTTGGTGGCACGGTATCCGGGTACAGCTATATCCAGTTTCCCATTCTTGTTTTCAACTGCAAAATCAAGGGATTGAAGAATGCCGGTGATCTTTTCATCCTCAAGTGGATGTCCTATCTTTCTCCTGATGAAATCGGTTGAAGTCTGTACCTTCACCGGTTTGGACGGGGAGGGATATGCATCGACGATAGGTGTTACCGAAACAGCGTCAGGTATGAGCTGTTTAATAAGGTCGTAGCATCGTATTATGGCATCTGAGCAAATCTCCGGGTCCAGTGCTTTTTCAAAACGTATGGCGGCCTCGGTTCTCAGGTTGTATCTTCCCGCGGTTCTTCGTATGTGAACCGGGTTAAAGTTGGCAGCTTCAAGTATTATTTCGCCGGTGTCATCGTCGATCTCGCTGTCACCGCCGCCCATGACACCGGCCAGGGCTATCGCTCCGCCGGCATCGGCGATCACGATGTCCTCTGGTGTGAGTTTATGCTCCTGGTCATCAAGGGTTGTCAGGTGCTCGCCATCTTCAGCCATGCGAACAACTATCTCGTCACCCTTCAGCTTTTTCCTGTCGAAGGCATGCATGGGTTCCCCAAGTTCGGCCATGACAAAGTTGGTGATATCAACAATATTGTTAATGGGACGCATTCCAATGGAGGTGACCCTGGCCTTCAGCCAGTCAGGTGATTCCTGGATCTTGATGTTCTTCACCACCAGTCCACAGTACCGTGGTGCCGCTTCTGGGGCCGTAATGGTTACCTTCAGGGAATCCTCCTCCCGAAAATCGTTTGCAAGATCACGGTCCACCGGGTGTTTCAGATCCCGTTCATACAGGGCTCCGATCTCCCTTGCAAAACCAAGGTGGCTCCACAGGTCTGGCCTGTGAGTTATTGACTTGTTGTCTATTTCGATACGGGTGTCAGACCATTCAGAATATAAACTGGCCAGAGGTATTCCTTTTTGGGTGCTTTCGGGCAGTATCATTATGCCCGAATGATCATCAGAAAGTCCCAGTTCTTTTTCGGAACACAGCATTCCGAAGGATTCTTCTCCCCGTATCTTTGCCTTTTTCACTTCGAATTCTTCGCCCAGTTTTGTGCCGACGGGGGCAAGTGCAACTATGTCACCTTTTTTATGGTTTGGTGCGCCGCATACAACACGAAGCTTCTCACTGCCGGTATCAAGCTCACAAACGGTAAGTTTGTCGGCATCCGGATGGGGCAGCATGCTTAGTATCTTCGCCGTTATTACGCTGTCAAGATGGGTGTTCATCTTTTCAACGCCTTCTGTCTCTGCTGTTGACATGGTAAGACGCAGGGCAAGTTCTTCAGGGTCAATATCTTTAAGGTCAACCATGTCTGATATTATATTTAAAGAAATCCACATTGTTTCACTCCAATCGAATTAGAATTGTTTCAGGAACCGCACATCGCCGCTCATGAAATGGCGTATGTCGTTTATACCGTATCTCATCATAACCAGCCTGTTCAATCCCAGGCCAAAAGCGAATCCAGACCACTCATCGGGATCGATATTCCCGTATTTCAGAACATTAGGATGAACCAGGCCGCACGGGAGCAGCTCAACCCAGCCTGAGTACTTGCACACACTGCATCCTTCACCTTCACAGATAAGGCAGTGAATATCCAGTTCAAAACCTGGTTCAACAAATGGGAAATAGCCTGGTCGAAGGCGGATTACTACATCTTTCTGGAATATTTCTCTTAAAAGCACCTTCATGAAGTAAATGAGGTTGGCTACTGAAATGTCCCTGTCAACCATCATTCCTTCTACCTGGTAGAAGGTGTTTTCATGTGAGGCATCGATGCTCTCGTATCTGAATACCCTGCCGGGGCCTATTACACGGAAGGGGGGGGTTAAACGTTCCATACCCCGTACCTGTATTGGAGATGTATGTGTTCTCAACAGGTTGCCGTCCTCTGTCCAGAAGGTGTCCTGCATGTCCCTCGCGGGGTGATGTTCAGGAATGTTCAATGCCTCGAAATTATAATAGTCGGTTTCCACTTCCGGCCCGTCAAGGACCTCGAATCCCATTGAGGTGAAGATATCTTCTATCTCGTACTGTATCTGGGAAATGGGATGCAGGTGGCCGCGTTCGAAATCACGTGCGGCACCTTCAGCATCAAGTGTTACGTCGATCCATTCTTCTTCAAGCAGTTTGCCGATACGAGAAGTGGAAAGCTCTTCCTTTCGGCTTTCGAGAAGTTCCTCTATTTCTGCCTTCACCTGGTTGGATTCCTTTCCGATAACGGCACGTTCCTCCGGGGGTAACTGTCCAAGGGATCTCAAGATCTGTGTCAGTTCACCTTTTCGTCCAAGGACTCGTACACGTATGGCTTCAAGTGCATCAATTGATCCGGCTGTTTTTACCTGCTCTGCGGTAGTTGCATATAAGGTTTCCAGTTTTTCTTTCATAATAACACCAGTATTCTATTCATGATTATTTTTTTCATATCCGGGTATACCGGTTATGCAATCGTTTGCGCTTCTTATAATGGAACGGTTGTGGGTGTGGAGTGAACTTTTTATCCCCGCCAGGAGCGGGGAAAGCGGTTACTATGTAAGGATGATATGTTCATAGTGTTTAATTATGCCCTTTATATTGTTGTTCAACAAAAAGTGCATGGCGCATAAAAAGTCAAGTAAATATTATTATAAAAATTTTATGAATTGACAGTATATGGATTAAGTAGTATGTTAACGAAAATTTACATAAGTTCACATGCTGCATCTGTACTGTTATGCGTAAAATTAAAAAAACTGGAGGAAGTTTATGCACTGGGGGATTTTCAAGAGAGGGTATCCGAAGAATATACTGTTAATAATTCTCTCCATCGTTCTATGCATGGGTATGCTTTCTGCTATTAATGCGGATGAGAACATGTATCGAAAGTTCATGCGGATCAGCCAGGGACATGGCGACTCGGAACTGTTTGCAAAGCTCAACAGCAAGGCAGAGAACATTGACTGGAGTAATGCAGAGAAGGTAGAGTTCAAGGGGAACCTGAGACTGATAGAAATGAAGGATGACGGGGCAGAGGATAAGCTGTTATACATGGTAAGAAGTGTACATGATGAACTGTATATACTTCGTCTTCCGGCTGACAAAGCATCTGATGAAGAAAAGTACATATATAAAAACCTGGACGAGATGCTTGGTAATAAGTTTATTTTCACCATGAACGTAACCAGTGGGGTGGTTGAAGGTCACGAGTACAGTTTTGCTCGACTCATTGCAGAACCCAGGCGTACGCAACTCGACAGGATCTTTAAAATATCGATAGTTCTTATGCTCTTCTTTGTTATGGTGGGTATGGGGTTGACCCTTACGGTGAAGGATTTTAAACGGGTGTTTCAGAAACCACGTGGTATTGTCACAGGAGCGTTTTTACAATGGATAATAATGCCGCTTATTGCGGTGGGCCTTGGCAGGCTGATGAATTTCTACGAGGCATTCCCGTTTATTTTCGTGGGAATGGTGCTCATATCTGCCAGTCCGGGTGGTGTTACGTCAAACCTGATGACCTATTACGCAAAGGGTGATCTCGCCCTGTCAATATCACTTACCTCGTTCTCAACGGTGCTTTCACTCTTTTTTACTCCATTCCTGCTTGCACTGTATTGTGCCAATGTGCCCGAGGTGACCATACCCGTGATGCTGATAGTGCAGACAATTATAATACTGGTCATAATTCCCCTGTCGGTTGGCATGTCAGTACAGGCAAAATGGCCGAAGTTTGCCGACCGGGCCACACCCGTATTTTCAATACTCGGTGTTGTTGCATTGCTGTTTCTTATAATAGCGGGCATCCTGAGCAATATAGAAGTATTTTCTGATACTGAACGATACGGTGTGAAATTTTACAGCATGGTATTCATACTTACCCTGGTGGGTATGATCATTGGTGCAACAGGACCGAAACTTATTAAAATAGACAATTTCCAGACACGTGCCATTTCGCTGGAAACAGGACTAAGGAACGCGTCCCTTGCCATGGCCATAGCCCTGCTCATCCAGGATTACATGGGTGATTTCTACAGCTCAATGTTTGTCACATCTGCCATGTTCGGACTGCTCATGTACGTTGCGGGATTCCTGTCCATATGGTTCTATAAAAAGCTGCTGCCCATAGCCGGTGAACCGGAATACGATATGGAACTATCAACGGAAGATGAAGTAGTCTCATAAAAAAGCAAAACCGGCACAACGTTAAGATTGACCATCTATTGTTGTGCCGGTTTTTACCGCTATATCCGTGTTTGCCAGTGACCCTATGCCTGAGACCGTCCGCCGAATATCTTGAACTGAATGAATATAAGAGGCGCAACAAATGTGATCCAGAAACCCAGCAGCCAGTACCTGAAAAAATCTGCCATTTCGACCTCTGGAAGAATGATCTTAATTCCAGACTTGATGGCGATAAGGCCCACAGCTCCAAGGGCGAATTTGAGTACGGCAGGAACAGGGCCTGTTCGTGGATTGAAGGCTATTCTCTTGTCTGCCAGAATAAGTCCAATAAGGTACCCGGACATTACACCAGTAGTCTTGGCAATTTCGTTTCCAGTAAGTACCATCATTAAAAACAGCGGCAACAGCAGAAATATAACGATAAGTGTTATCTCCCTGAAGTTAATATAGCTTTTCTCGATCCACGGAAGAAGCCATATAAGAATGAAAAAAAGAATTGCACCGATAATGAAACCGCCAATCACATCACCAAGGTAATGTATACCCAGGTACATACGTGAATAGGGAATGAGGACAATAAGCAATGCGCTTATCACGGTAATGATCCTTCGGCGGGCAAACCACGCCAGGGTGCCCCAGAAAACAACCGTATTCTGCGTGTGCCCGCTGGGAAAACCGGGGCTGTTTTCGGGAATGTATTTCATGTTGAGCTCACGAATACCTTCCTTCAAAAGTTCAGCAGCAGGACGGGGGTTCTCGTATATATGCTTGGCAACATCATTTACCAGTGCCGACACAAGGAATGAAGCCCCGACCAGCGATGCAAGCCTCTTGCTTACACACCAGTACATCAGCGGTATCATCAACACGTAGAAGATCTCGTTGCCAAGGGCGGTGATCCAGGCCATCAGCACATCAAGCCAGCTGCCTGCAAATATGTGCAGGTTGTTCAGCACCTCTTCACCAAATAGTACCTGGTTTGAAAAGAATTGTTCCATGATATGTGTTCCTCCCTGTAATAATACTTAAAAATTATTGTAGATTTTTCATGGCAATACGTGCAGCCCCGAATGCCGGTGCTCTCCCAGGGTCTACGGAAGCATGGTACGCAATGTTTTCTTTCATTCCCGGAAGTGCCCGATGGTTGACAGTTTCACTGATAATGGGTATTAGAAATTCATGGGCGCCTGACATTCCCCCACCAATTATAACTGCTTCGGGATTAAAGATGTTTACCAGGCCGGCTATGCCGATACCAAGGTATGAGCCGGTCATCTGCATCACTTCACTGGCACATGTATCTCCCTTCTTTGCCTCGGTATAGACCGTTTCAGCAGAGAGTGAATTTTCACTGGCATGCATGTTCAGTGATGATTCGGGGTGTAATGCAAGATGATCAGTGGCCATGCGAACCACCGCCCCCGCGGATGCGTATTGTTCCAGGCAGCCGGTGTTTCCGCATGGACATTGTAACCCGTCAAACTTAATGGTGACATGACCAAATTCTGCGGCGCTTCCGTGACGGCCGGTATACACCTCACCGTTGATCACTATCCCTCCACCGATGCCGGTACCCAGCGCCAGGAAAAGCCAGTTCTTATACGATGAGCCGCTACCCTTCCATATTTCAGCTTCCACTGCCACCTTCGCATCATTTTCAAGGAATACACGTGTACCAGTTCGTTCCTGCAAGTGTGAAGCCAGTGGAAAATCGGCAAGTGCGGGAATATTGGGAATTGAAATAATCGTACCCTTTTCCCTGTCGATGGAGCCGGCGGTACCAATGGCAATTGCATGTATTTCATTAATATGAACCTGCTGGCTTTCAGTAAGAAGTCGTAACAGTGAAACGAGATCGTCAACTATGGCTTCCCTGGCTTTTGCAGTCTGTATTCTTGCAAAATGGAGCCATTCTCCTTCTGCCGAGACGATGGCTCCCTTTATCGTGGTTCCGCCTATGTCAATACCTGCATACATTGTATAACTCTACGTGTGCATAGTGCAGCAGTAAAGAAAATTTTAAATTATAGTTGTACCTGTAGCAAAAAGTGTTTGATCTTTTTACTTAAAATACTATATAACAGTATATCTGGACGGTTTGTACATGCTATACAGGCAGTTGCCTGCGAAAGATGAAAAGTCCGTATTGTGCGTATCAATAGAACTTGTGAGGATTGTTTTGCCTGACGAAAAAACCCTGATCGAAAACATTAATCCAGAATCGTTTAAATTTGCCGCCCTGCGTTCACCAAATCCAATGGTTCTAATGAGTGATGCGGAAACCCCCCTGTTTGTGAATCCCGGTTTTGAGAAAATGTTCGGTTATGTGCTTGAAGACATCGTACCAGTAAAAAAATGGTTCAAAAAGGCCTACCCTGACACGGAATACCGCGTGATGGCAGAAGAAGAATGGTATAAAACGTACAACCGGTCAAAAGAAGATTTTCCAGTGATACGTGAATTCAGGGTATCCGCAAAGGATGGTACCATACGTGATATTATTTTCAGGGTGTATAAAGAGAACGGATACTGCGTGGTATTCTTCGAGGATGTGACGGCGCAACGACGTGCCGAACTGGAACTTCGAAAGAGCGAACAGAAGTACAGGGAGCTGGTTAACAGTGCAAACGATGCCATCTTTGTTGCAGATGCTGAAACAGGTATTATCCTGGATGTGAACAGGCAGGGAGAGATCCTGCTTGGAAGGTCGAAAAATGAAATTATTGGCATGCAGCAGGCCAGGCTTCATCCTGAAGATGAGAGAGACCGGTACAAACAAATTTTCAGGGAGCATGGCAGGCAAATTAACCGTATTGCAGATGGCCTGTATGTGCAACACAGTAACGGACAGAAGATCCCGGTTGAGATAAGCGCAAGCGTAACCCAGCTTGAAGGCCGGAGGATCGTACAGGGTATTTTCCGTGATATAACGGAAAGAAAAAAGAGGGAAGAAGAGCACCTGAAAATAATGAAACTTGAATCCATTGAAATGCTGGCCGGTGGCATAGCCCACGACCTGAATAATATTCTTACCGCCATAATGGGGAATCTTACCCTTGCCCGTATGAATGTGGACAGGGAAAGCCAGGCATGGCCCATGCTCAACGATGCGGAACAGGCATCCATTCGGGCCAATGACCTGACAAGGCAACTGTTGACTTTTTCCCACGAGGGGGTACTTTCAACCCGGCCCTCATCACTGGAAGAACTGGTTCGTGACTCCACCATATTCGTGCTTCGCGGCTCAAGTATTTCGTGCACCTTTGATTTTCAGAACGGGCTCTGGAGCATTGAAGCGGACCGGGTACAGTTCAGCCAGGTGATACAGAACCTGGTTATCAATGCAAAGCAGTCAATGCCGGATGGCGGCACAATTGAGATACATGCCTGCAACCGTGTTATCGAGGATATGGATATTGACGTTTTAAAACCCGGAAAATATGTTGTATTCAGTATAAGTGACCAGGGATGCGGTATTTCTGAAGAGAACCTGTTGAGAATATTTGACCCCTACTTCACCACCAGGGAGTCGGGCACCGGGCTGGGCCTGTCGATCGCTTATTCCATAATACAGCGGCACGGGGGTACCATGCATGTGTCATCGGTTGAAGGTGAGGGCACAACCTTTCAAATATACATTCCGGCATCTTTTACAAATGTGGAAAACCATGAAAAGGATGAATCTCATGTTACCAGCGGTTCAGGCAGAATACTGGTGATGGATGATGAACAGATGGTTCGCCAGATCGTAAGCGATATGCTGGAACACCTGGGATACGAAGTTCGCACTGCTTCTGATGGCAAAGAAGCTGTACAGTTATACAGTGAGCTTTATAAAGACGGTGAGTGCTATGACGCCGTGCTGGTGGACCTCACCGTGCAGGGAGGGATGGGCGGTCTTGAAGCTCTCAGAAAGATCAGGCAAATAGATGAGAACGCCAGGGTGATCGTGGCAAGCGGATACTCCAATGATAATGTCATGGTAAAGTTTTCTGACTACGGATTTGTGGGTAAAATAGAAAAACCATTTATCATAGAACACCTGGGCAGTCTTTTAAAAAATGTAATAGATAATTAGTGGAATAAATTCCTTGACGTACTTCAACTCCTGTGTAACCTTCTTTTAACAATAAGATGTAAATGTTCAGTTCCCACCTGTATTGTCAATATCCCATTGCAGGTTGTTATAAATAAAAGATATCCAGGAGGACAATTGATGAGACTGAGAAGCATAATTACAATTCTGACAGTAGTAATAATGTCAATAAGCTGTGGTGAGCAAACCAGCACACTGAAAAAGATAAAAAAAGAAGGTGAAGTAACCATAGGTGTTGCCAACGAGGTGCCATATGGATATAAAACACCGGATGGTGAAGTAAAGGGTGAGGCACCAGAGGTGATCAAGCTTGTAATGAAACGCATGGGAGTTGACAAGGTAAACGCGGTAGTTACAGAGTTTGGTTCACTTATTCCCGGCCTGAAAGCAGGACGATTTGATATCATCGCCGCGGGCCTGTACATAACGCCTAAGCGCTGTAAGCAGGTCGCCTTTACTGAACCAACGTACAGCATAGGGGAAGGGTTCCTGGTGAAAAAAGGTAATCCCGGGGACCTGCACAGCTACGAGGACATCAAGAAAAAAGACAACGTGAAACTTGGTGCGGTGGCAGCCACCGTTGAACTGGGATATGCCCGAAAGATGGGAATTCCCGAGGAGAAGATAGTTGTCTTCCCCGATAATATAAGTGCGGTTGCAGGCGTAAAGAGCGGCCGCATTGACGCACTGGCAACCACCAGTATAACCGTTACGAAACTGGCAGAAAAAGACCCCGCGGTTGTAAAAGCAACGCCCTTTACCGATCCCATAATCGAGGGCAAGTCTGTACGCGGTTACGGCGCCCTTGCGGTAAGGAAAAATGATAAGACATTACTGGAAGCACTGAACACGCATATAAAAGAGGTGGTAGGCTCGGATGTGCATCAGAAGTCTGTAGGAAAATACGGGTTTACAAGTGAGAATCTTCCGGGGGACATAACAGCCAAAGAACTCTGCAATCCGGGCAGGTAAGTATACAACATGTCACATGTTATTGATTTTCTGCCATCCCTGCTGGAGGGGATGGCGGTTACCGTAACCATCCTCATAATATCAACGCTGCTGGCAATAGTCTGCGCCTTTACTGCCGGACTGGCAAGGCTGTCCCATGTGCAGTTTATCAAGGTGCCCGCTGTCGCGTATATCGAATTTTTCAGGGGTACGTCGGCGCTGGTTCAGCTGTTCTGGATATATTTCGTGTTACCCTTTTTCGGTGTGGATATATCCGCACTGGCAGCAGCCATAGTTGCCCTGGGGTTGAACACGGGAGCCTATGGCGCGGAGGTGGTACGGGGAGCCATACTGGCGGTACCAAAAGGGCAGTACGAGGCTGCAACAGCTTTTAACTTTTCACCGTACCAGCGGATGCGGTATATCATACTGCCGCAGGCCATTCCGGCCATGCTGCCAACATTTGGCAACCTGCTCATAGAGCTTTTAAAGGCAACATCGCTGGTATCGCTGATCACGGTTGGTGATATTACCTACAACAGTATTCTTTACATCACAAATACCATGAAGATCACTGAAATATTCATAGTTATATTGCTGGTATATTTCGCCATAGCCCAGGTGGTGACATACCTTATGCGCAAGGTGGAACTGCATGTAACCCACGGTCTTGATTACGGGGGTGTGCGATGATAACATTCAGCTGGGACTGGGCATATACCATGCGCATACTGCCGGTACTTCTTGAGGCGGCCATGGTGACATTGAAGGCAACCGCCGTGGGAACGGTTATCGCCGTATTCCTGGGGCTGGCATTTGCACTGCTGAGAAGGTCATCCAACAAGCTGATCTCCAAACCGGTGGCTTTCTTCGTGGAATTCATACGCAGTACACCGCTGCTGGTGCAGATATACTTCGTGTATTACATATTTCCGGAGTTCGGCCTGAAGATGACACCCTTCCTCACAGGCGTGATCGCACTGGGCCTCCATTTCAGCAGCTACATGTCAGAGGTATACCGGGCCGGCATAGAAGGTATACCCAGGGGACAGTGGGAAGCCGGCATATCCCTTGGGATGACCAGGCTTCGTATATTCAGGGATATCGTGGTGCCGCAGGCAATACCGCCGGTTATACCTGCCATGGGTAATTACGTCATCTCCATGTTCAAGGAGACACCGCAGCTTTCAGCTATTACGGTTCTCGAGATGATGCAGGTTGCCAAGATCATCGGTTCCGAGGAATTCCGTTACCTTGAGCCCATTACCATGGTGGGCATCATATTCCTTGTGTTCAGCCTTGCGGCAGCGTACGGCGTAAAGGTCTTGAGCCAGAAACTGCCCATGCAGGGAATACCAATGAAATAAGGAGAGACAATGAGCCAGCCACTTGTGCAATTCATAGATGTAAAAAAGAAATTTGGAGACCTGGTTATATTTGACGGGTTCAACTTCAGCGTGAATCCGCAGGAGATCGTGGTGATAATAGGTCCCAGCGGTTCAGGCAAGTCAACCATACTGCGTATGCTGATGTCCCTGGAAAAGATCAACGGCGGCTTTATCAAGGTGGAGGACGAGTACCTGTGGCACATGCTGAAGGGTGATAAGGTTGTACCGGCCAGCGAAACACACCTGAGGCAGGTGCGCAAGAAGATCAGCATGGTGTTTCAGCATTTTAACCTGTTTCCACATATGACCGTTTTGCGCAACGTTACCGAGGCCCCCATACATGTACTGAAACTCGAAAAAGAAAAAGCCGAACAGCGTGCCCGTGAGCTGCTTGAAACGGTTGGGCTTGGCGACAAGATAGATGCCTATCCAGCCCAGCTTTCCGGCGGGCAGAAACAGAGAGTAGGTATCGCCCGGGCTCTTGCCATGCAGCCAAACATACTGCTCCTTGACGAGATAACCTCCGCCCTTGACCCCGAACTTGTGGGGGAGGTGCTGGATGTCATACGCAGCGTGGCAAAAGAGCATAAGCATACCATGCTCATCGTAACCCACGAGATGTTCTTCGCCGAGGAGATAGCCGACAGGATCTGCTTTATTGACGAGGGCAAAATCGTTGAAGAGGGTACACCCCGGGATGTGTTCTACAACCCGAAAGAAGAACGCACCCGGGAATTTCTGCAATCCTACATGCAGGGAAAGATGCAGGCGACTGAAGAATAATGCCGCTATTACTTCTGTCCTGCCAGTTCCTGCAGAAAACCGAAAATGGCTGAAAAGTCCTTGTCGCCGTGTCCGCCCGCCTGTGCCATCTGGTACAGTTCTTTTACCACGTTTCCCGCAGGCATGGGCACCGTCTGCTCATATCCAGTCAGGGTGGCAAGATGCATGTCCTTCTGCAGCCATTTGAGAGGAAACTCAGGTGAATACTCAGAGTTGAGTATCTTGTCCTTCTTTAACCCCACGTTTGGTGCCATCACCGGGCTGTTTGCAATGATATCGATCACCTGCTCACGGTCAAGACCAAGCCCCGTACCCAGGGTAATTGCCTCGGTGAACGCAACCATTGACATGCCAAGGCAGTAATTGAAGACCATCTTGAGGGCAGCCCCCTGGCCGTATTCTCCCATGTGAAGAACCTTCTTGCCCATGACTTCCAGCATGGGCCGTGCCTCTTCCACGTCAACATCACGTCCACCAACCAGGAATACCAGTTCTGCCTTTTCAGCAGGCACCTTGCTGCCGGCAACCGGTGCGTCAATAAATCGGACTTTCCTGGAAAGGGCTTCTTGTGCCATTTCTTTACTGAAAGAGGGATTCACGGTACTGCAGTCGATCCAGAGGGCATCATTTTCCAATATCTCCACGAAACCTTCCTTTCCCCAGGCCACGTCTTCAACTACCTCGGGGGTGGAGAGCATGGTAAACACGGTATCCACCTTTTCTGCAACTGCTGCAGGAGAACCGGCAAGCTCAGCTCCGCCTGCAACCAGGTCGTTTGCCTTTTCGGGTGTGCGGTTATACAGCACCAGGTGATACCCGGCGTTTTGCAGGTGTGCGGCCATGGCATGTCCCATTATGCCAAGACCTATAAATCCGATGGTTTTCATTCACGTCCTCCTCTATAAGGTTAAGCCTGATTATAATGCAGGCTTTTCATGAATGCAACCATGGATTACAGGATACACATGGCGAAGCATTAAAGTGACAGGTTACGAAGGCTCTGGCATGCCCGGTCAAGAATGTCATCTGACTTGGCGAAACAGAAACGGACAAGGTTGTCACCGCCCCCGTCGTTGAAAAAGGCACTTCCCGCCACGCTGGCCACGCCGGCTTTGTCAAGTATGTACATGGCCTTTTCACGGGCGTTGTTTCCCGGCACTGAAGACACGTCGGCAAGCACGTAATACGCACCCGACGGGACATGGGGTGTCAGTCCTGCATCCTTCAGGGTTCCGCAGACCAGGTCACGCTTCTGCTGGTACGTGGACGCGATATTGTCATAGAACTGTGCCGTTAACTCCGACAAGCCGCGTGCAACGCCATGCTGCAGGGGGGCAGGGGCGCACACGTAAATGAGGTCGTTGAGATGACCTGTTATCTCAGCCCACTGCGGGTTGCATACCAGGTACCCGATACGCCACCCTGTGATGTTGAAGGTCTTGGAGTACCCGCTGATGGTGATGGTGCGGTCGCGAATGCGGTCAATGGAAGCCGGGCTAACATGCTTTTTGCCGTCGTAGAGGTAGTATTCATATATCTCGTCGGTGAACACGATGAGATGGTGGCGCAGGGCAAAGTCGGCCAGTGCCTCCAGTTCTTCTTTGCTGAACACCTTTCCGCAGGGGTTTGCGGGTGTGTTTATCATGATGGCCCTTGTAGAAGGGGTAACCAGTGACTCGAGTTCTTCCATGCTGAAGGTCCAGTCAGGCGGTGCCAGCGTGGCAAAGACGGGTGTGGCCTCAACCGCAGCCAGTGTATTCACATGATAGCTGTAATAGGGCTGAAAGATAATACACTGGTCTCCCGGGTTTAAAAGTGACATGCACGCCACGTAAAAGGCGCCGGTTGCCCCTGCTGATACGATGATCTCTTTATCCGGATCAGCCTGAATATTGTTGTAGTCAACGCACTTCCTGGCGATGGCTTCCCGCAGGGGATGTATCCCGTCAAAACGGGTGTACGAGTTCTTTCCGTCCCGTATGGCCTGGTCCGCGGCTTCACCTATGAGCCGGGGTAGTTGAAGGTCGGCCACCCCCTGTGCCAGGTTAATTCCGTTTTTCTTCACGCATTCAAGTGTCATCCTGCGGATCTCGGATTGCTCAATGGCATATGATCGTTTGCTTCCCCGTGTAAAATCCATGTAATACTCCCTGTTATTTGTCCTGAATAATGTATTGATTCTCAACCCTGCCTGCCTCGGCAACGGGAATTTTCATTATGGTACGAAACCGTGTGTCACTATTCTTCTTCGAAAGCTGCCGGCTCATGATATGTATGGTATGCAGGTCCCTGTTATACAGGGCATATACCTCGTGACCTTCCCCGTTATC
The DNA here is from genome assembly GCA_964345775.1 of uncultured Leptospiraceae bacterium. GTDB lineage: Bacteria > Spirochaetota > UBA4802 > UBA4802 > UB4802 > M55B154. The sequence continues at coordinate 24,487 of CAYFSO010000030.1, forward strand.
GCGGGTGATAAAGCCCGATACCGTGTTCACCGGCAACTGTCTCACATTGATATCCCCCTCTTTAATGGTGCTGACCACTTTCCCGTAGAAGCTGCCAATGCTGTGACGCTGTACCCGCTTTCCCTGCACGGTGATGACGGCGTTGGTAAACACGTTCTCGCCCGACCCGGTATAGCGCAGTACCCACCGTATACGCAGCACCTCAACCTCGGGCCTGTCAATGGTATTTAATTCAGGCGGCGCTTCAGACTGTTTCACTTTCTGCGAACATGAAATAAACACCGCACTTGCAGACAGGGCAATAATTAGTATTGTTATGTATATTTTATTCACATTCATATTTTTTATTAACCGCAGATACACGAAGATGAACTCAGATAGTGAAAAGTGAGAAGTGAAGAGTGATCAGGTGACATCTAAATAAATCTGCGTTAATCGAGCATAGCGGGCGGTTTCATATTCTGAAAATACTATGACAGTATGATCCTCCTCTATTCAGTAATAAGTTATTTTTAAAAGCATTCTTGACAAAAATCCGACTGAATGGTTTAAAAAAATAGTTTCGTCATATAAACATATACAGTGATGAAATGGTACGTCAATAACAAATACGAGGTATAGTAAACCATGGATACAAACAACAAAGGAATGTCAAGAAGAGACTTTTTGAAAACATCCCTTGCCATAGCGGCATACACGGCACTGCCGGTGTCAACCGGATGCAGTACCGCCACCTACAAGAACATACCTGAAATGCAGTACCAGCGTGACCTGGTGCTGAACAACGCGAAGATCGTGAACGTGCATAGCGGTACGGTAACCCGGGAAGGCTCAGTGCTGGTGAGGAATGGAATGATCAGCCAGGTTCGAGAAAAACCATTCACGTCTGCCAGTATTCCCGTCATTGACTGCGGGGGCAGGTATGTTATACCAGGGCTCATCGATGCGCACTGTCATACCACCATGTCGCCGGTGTTCTCGGTTGATTTCGGTGACATGTTCAAGCACATCGAGCAGCAGAAAGAGAACCTGGTGCAATGCATAGAGCACGGGATAACGACCATACGTGACGTGGGTGCATTTCCCATTTCTCTTCAGGGATTAGTGCAGGACGTGAAATCCGGGAAGATCAACGGTCCCCGAATATTGTTCTGCAATTCCATCACGAACGTGAAAGGAGGGCATCCCGATATCAATCCCGGCGACATCAGCATTCTTGCCGGGCCTCTCACGCTCATTACCGGTGACTCGTCCATACATTTTAAGAACATGAAAGAACTAAAGAACGCCCTGGAAGAGAATACCGGGAATGCCTCTCTCATAAAACTGACGGTGGACAACGAGTCGGTGTTCTGCAAGGATGGAGAAATACCTGTCTACAACGATGAGCAATACGCCAAAATAATGGACTATTCCGAAAAGAAAGAACTGCCGGTGTCCTGCCACTGCCACCGCAAGTACGGTTTTGACCATGCAACGCAATGGCCAATTAATTCCCTTGAGCACGTGGTTTCAGACGCCTACCTTTCTGACGAAGACGTGCAGAAGATGAAGGACAGGAATATTGCCCTTGTGCCTACCATGACCATTGCCGCTTCATTCCTTATGGAAGAGGCCTACGAGGAAATACCGGGAGAGTTCATGGATGACTTCATCGAACAGGAACTGAAGATCCGGAGGGATTACCTTGACAACGAGGCGGTGAAACATTTCGACAGGGGCCTGCACCGCAAGAACGTGGAATACCTTAAGAAGTACCGTACGGTAGGCATGGATAAGCTGATAGAAAATGGAATTTACCTTGTTGATCCATCCCTCTATTTTGGCATGATGAAATACGGCAGGGAAAACCTGAAGAAGATGCGTGAAGCAGGCATCCTTATGGGATTTGGTATCGACGCGGGTATGCCTTTCGCCTATTTCGGCGGCCAGTACCGTGAGCTTGAGCTGCTGCACAGGATTGGCTTTACCCCGCTTGAGATACTGCAGGTTGCCACCATCAACAGCGCGAAGATCATCAAGCGTGAAGAATCAGTCGGGTCAATTGACACCGGTAAATGCGCCGACATGGTGATCCTTGAAAAGAATCCTTTGAAGGATGTGACCGCGTACAGGGAACCAATGATGGTAATAAAGGATGGAAGACCGGTACACAGCAGCAGGGAGATAAAGATACAAAAAAATGTTCTTTCAGCCTGAGGGGTCTGTCAGCCTGTATTATCAAAAATAAGTCCTTCACCTTCAAGAATGGCCACCCTGAAGCGGTAGAAGTCACGGTGGGTAATGTTCTTTCTGAGGGTCTGTTGTATATTGCCCTCTTCATCCAGTACCACGATATCAATGTAAATATCTTCATCCGACCTGTTGAGATTAAAACGATAGGGTGAATCCTCCTGCTCAAGCAGGTGGTTGGCATATACCACCTCTTTTTCCAGTTCATCGTAATGACCTGCAACGTATCTGGGAGTTTCCTTCGCGTCCGATTCCTCCTGCTGGCGGCGGTACTCACGTTCACCGCCAGGACGTTCATCGTTGTCCTTTACCGATGGTGACACCTGGCGAAGGCTGTCGATCTTTTCAAAGTTGATTTCGTCGGCCATTGCGTGTTTCCTTTCTTTACATATACATTCTATAGATGTTATCGACAACGGGAATGCGGGAAACGCGTATTTTTTGCCTTACTGCTGTGTTTTATCTGCAGAAGAAAGGATGGAGGGATCGAAGCTGTCCAGGCGCTGCATAATGATCTTTTCCATGTCCTGCACGCAGACCAGTATTTCTTCTTTTGATGGTTGATGGTCGAACACGAACACCACGTGCGAGTTGTAACTGGGGGTTATGTTAATGCCTATGTCGGTGAAGAACATCTCTTTTCCGTCTTTTACGCATTTCCCCAGGAACACGGTGTCGGTCTCCCTGTTCAGAAGCTCGCCGGCGTCCTTGTAGAGCTTATCCTTTTCGGGGACATCCATCAGCTCGTAATGTATCTCTACCTTCTCAAGGGATTCAATGAATGGGTGCACCCCCGCGAACTCGCAGTCTATGTAGGGTTTTTTCTTCATGGTAATGGCTGCCTTTTTTACGTTTTCCTTGTGGAAAGGTAAATAGATCGGGGGTATGTGTCAATAGTTTTCGGGGAAACTTTTCATACTTGCCAGCAGGGTGTTTTTGTTGATAATGGGGGTTTTACGGAGATGATGGCGTTTGCCAGGTGGTTCATAATGGTAGCGTTGCTCTCAGTTTGAGAGTCTCACAGACTATACAGGGTAATTGAATAGGTTACATACTGCTAATGGGCCATTAAACCATCCGCCGGAGGCGGATACATTATAAGGTCGTCTGTGTG
>CAYFSO010000031.1:0-14601 GCA_964345775.1 uncultured Leptospiraceae bacterium
ACTGCCACAAGGCCTTCAACACAGGCAACATTGCTCTTGCCATCTTCCTGGGTAACCAGGAAATCGGTACCCCTGACAGCAGCAATGGCGGTGGGTGTTTTGACGGTATACGAATCTTTCTTGGTAAGCTTCTGTTTCACCCGTGAAAAAGCGCTTCCGTTCTCAACCACGAACACCGATTCTTCGCCATTGGTCTTGATATTGGTAATAAGCTTCTCCACGCTGACAACCGTATTGCCCAGTATCTTTATTGCATTTTCACCGAAGTATATTTCTGATAGCGCCTTATCTCCATCGGTCTTGATCTTCATGCCTTCTTTCACAACGTCACCGATGGCAGCTTCGGCCTCATCCCCGTCATCCTGCACCAGCAGCACCTTGCCGCTTATGAAGTTGACATACCCTTCCCTGGCAAGGGTCAGATCTTTCTCTTTTTTACAGGAAACCTGCGTTACCATTAAAACTGCTATTCCCACAACTGCGAGAACCGATAAATATCTTTTCATGAATACTTCCTCCTGGTATTGGCAAATAAAATCTATATGGTAGGTACTAATGCAATTACAATAGTCAAGTGGCATGCGTTAGTCAAGCAAATATTATGGTGGATGGTGGTTGGTGGATGGTGTATAGAGACTTTACCATCCACCATCCACCATCCACCATCCACCATCAACCATAAACCATCCACCAACAACTACCCTTACCTCGGGTCCAGCCTGAGGAAATCCGTGGGATAGGAGGCGCAGATCTCGGCCACGCTGGCTTTCACTTTCGCGTGTACCTTCTCGTCATCCATGTTCTCTATCACATCGGCTATGAGATCCCCTGTTTGCCTGAAGTCGTCCTCGTTCAGGCCCCTGGTGGTGAGCGCGGGGCTTCCCAGGCGTATACCGCTGGTGACAAAGGGTGACTTGTCGTCGAAGGGAACCCCGTTCTTGTTACAGGTTATGCCAACCTCTTCCAGCCTGTTGGCCACGTCCTTCCCGGTGAGGTCCTTCTCACGCAGGTCAACCAGCATCAGGTGATTGTCGGTACCGCCTGAGGTTATCCTGATGCCCCGTGACATGAGGCTCTCTGCCAGTGCCTGCGCGTTCTTGATAACATTCCCTGAATATTCCTTGAATTCGGGCTGCAGGGCCTCTTTAAAGGCCACCGCCTTGGCCGCGATGGTGTTCATCAGCGGCCCCCCCTGGGTTCCGGGAAATAGGTTCTTGTTCATCTCTTTATTGTAGTCCTCTTTTGCCAGTATGAGCCCACCCCTTGGACCTCGCAGGGTCTTGTGGGTGGTCATGGTCACGAAATCGGCAACGGGGACGGGGGACGGGTGATGGCCGGTTGCCACAAGTCCGGCGATATGTGCAATATCGGTAAGCAGCTTTGCTCCCACGTCTGCCGCCATATCGGCAAACTTCTGCCAGTCGATAAGGCGGGGATAGGCGGACGCGCCGGCGATGATAAGTTTTGGCTTATGCTCCTTTGCCACCTTCCAGGCCGCGTCGTAATCGATGACGTTGGTATCCTCTGTCACACCGTAGGACACCACGTTGAAATAGCGTCCCGAAAAGTTCACCGGGGATCCGTGTGAGAGGTGCCCGCCGTGGGACAGGTCCATCCCCATGATGGTATCACCGGGCTCAAGCTGTGACAGGAACACCGCCATGTTGGCCTGGGCACCGCTGTGGGGCTGCACGTTGGCATATTCCGCGCCAAAGAGTTTCTTTATTCGCTCAATGGCAAGCATTTCGGCCTCGTCCACCCACTGGCAGCCGTTGTAATACCGCTTGCCGGGATACCCTTCGGCGTACTTGTTGGTCATAGCACATGAAGAAGCTTCCATGACCGCCCGCGATGTATAGTTCTCCGAAGCGATCAGGATAAGGGACTCCTGCTGCCTCATGTCTTCTTTCTGAATAGCGGAAAATACCTCTGGATCGAAATCCTTGAGCAGATCCTTTGTAGCCATAAATTGCTCCTTTTTTTTATTGAGAATACCCTGCTATGGTGCAGTACTGACCGGCTGTCAACCAAAAATACTGTTTGGTTGCATGGAACTCAACGGGGGGTTCACGCGGAGACGCTAAGAACGCGAAGAGTGGGTCAATACAGGGTGAGTTTGTTTTTTCAGTATGGCAAGGGGTAGTTGTTGGGTTTTTTCGGGGGGATAGTTTAACAGGCCGGGAACGTGCATATCTCTGACCATAAAACCTTATATATCCCTTATTCGTAAAAATCTGGATAGATTGAATTTTATATATCCTGACGAAATTGAAAATACAACGAAACTCGTCGCGTTCTTTGCGTCTCCGCGTGAACCCCCCATATAAGTTTTCTCTTGACAGAAGCACCATCACCCCCCGTATATCAGGGCAACTAATACTTTCAAGGAACATACCATGGAATTCAAAAGCAACTCATCGTTATATAAACTCAGAGAAATAGCCGCCATACTTCGTGCAGAGGGGGGTTGCGCCTGGGACAGGGCTCAGACATCGAAGACCCTGAAGCCCTACCTGATAGAAGAGGCCTACGAGGTGTACGAGGCCATTGAAAGCGGCGATCCTGCCAACCTGAAGGAAGAACTTGGCGACCTGCTCTACCAGGTATACGCCCATTCCCAGATCGCCGACGAGGAAGGCAAATTTTCCATCGATGACGTGGCTGACGGGATTTCCGCCAAGCTGGTGTACCGGCACCCCCACGTGTTCGGCGACGAGAAGGCGGAAACCAGCGAAGAGGTGATCGACCGCTGGGAGAAGATAAAGAAGAAAGAGAAGGCACACAGGGAATCCATACTTGACGGGGTGCCCGTCCACCTTCCCGCCCTGCTCAAGGCGTACCGGGTACAGCAGAAGGTGTCACGCATCGGGTTTGACTGGGACAAGATCGAGGACGTGGAGGCAAAGCTGGAGGAAGAGATCAGTGAGTTTCGCGAATCACTGGGTACGGAAGATCACCAGCATATAACAGAAGAACTTGGCGATATGCTCTTCACCCTGGTGAATATTGCCCGTTTCCTGGACATCAATCCCGAGGAAGCACTCCTTAAAACCGTGGACAAGTTCATGGGACGCTTCAGGTACGTGGAAAAGCGCTCGGGCGAAGAGAAGAAGGACATGGATACCATGACCCTGGAAGAACTTGACGCCCTCTGGGAGGAGGCGAAAAAGACCAGGTAACCGGCCTCATCCACCAGCCACTATCTAACAACAACCCTGTAGTAGGTCCACAGGATGCCGAAAAGCACAAAAATGGCAAGAACCGCCCATGCGGCAGGTGGTGCTCCTTCCGCGATTGACCATGCTATACCCAGGATGGCGGTCCCCGCCCATATGAGCTTCATGGTAAGCATGTGCCTGAAGGCATGAACATCGGCCTTCCTGCCGGTGAGGGAAACGCCCCCTATACCGAAGAGTGCCGCGGCAACCAGCCGGGTTGCCAGGGGATCAACGCTCTGCCATCCCAGGAACGACAATACCGCAACCGGGGCCACCATGAGTGGGATGGCCGCGATGTAATCAGCGGCAAAATGAATTACGAACCATATCCTCAGTGATCTCGGTACCATGCTGTCCTCCCCCCTTAAATGACTTTTGGTGGAATATACTGAACATGGGGTTCCGGGGCAAGTTTTTGATGGCTGTTACTCCTGGGAAGTGAAGAGTGAGCAGTGATCAGTGTTTATTTTTTTCTGCTATACGGGTGAGTTTTTGATATAGTGTATCCAGAGAATGGTTGGCGGGCTGGACTCCGCCGTAACGGTAGCTGTATATTTCATTGCGCAGTTCGGCTGCTTCATTTCCTTCAAGATGGGTAACTATTTTTTCAGCCTGGGAGAGGAACTTTTCGGTATCATCGCCGCGCAATGACCGACGCAGCTGCAGCAGCAGGGGACGAAGATCCATCCCTTCTTCAGCTTCAACCTGCCCGGCCCGCTTTTCCTTTACATGATCTCCCTTCACGGCCGCATTCTCAGCCTGCTTAAGTTCCCTGATCTTTCGCCTGTCTATGTAGATGATGATGCCAAGCAGCAGTCCCACAAGCACAACGGTGCCTGCCACTGCCAGGACAATATCCAGCACGTGGTTCCCGGTTTTCTTTTCGGCACCGGTAGTGTCCCCTGGTCTCTCTTCATCCTTTTTCACCGGGGCACCGGTTACCGTAAGCCGCATGGGACCCGCGGTTTCGGTGACGTATCTCTTTTTGCCGGAATGAAAATAGCTGAACCGTACCGGCCCAACGGTATATTCTCCCGGGGCGGAAGGTATCAGCGTATAGATGAATTCCCGGGATCCCTTTACCGTGTCATCGGCGGGGATAGTATTCGTTGCCCCCTCACCAACCATTACCTTTAGATCTTTTACATCCCCCCCGATCTCCGGGGGTGCCAGCGTATGTATGCTTCCCGTCCCTTCAACGCTGAGGGTGAAACGGGCCTCCTGGAATGGCTTGAGGCTCTGACCCCTGCCGTCCAGTTTCATGGTGAACCGCCCCACGTCACCATGGTACCCCGCCGGCTGCCCGGCTGCCGGGAGCTTCAGGGCCCGTATCGCAACACTGTCAAAATCCACACCCATGTTATCGGGCACCCGCATGAATCCGAATGGCCTGGTTGACTCCACCACGAAGGTGCCCCCCTCCACCCTGATGGTACCCGTCGAAACCGGCGTTAACACCATGGTGGCCAGGTGCGTCTTGGTGAAGCTGCTGCCTTTCAGCGTAATCTGCTGGTGGCTGATGGTCTCATCCATTTCTTCGAGCACCGCACCGCTGGCAGCGGGCATTTTGCGGAACCTGCCGGTATCCCTGAGGTCTATGCCACGGTGCACCAGGTAATACCTGAGAAGCAGTGGCTGGCCGGTGTACACCCGCTCACGGGAGGGGGCCACCAGGCCAAATGCCACGGCTTTCCCTTCCGAAGGAGTGCCTTTCAGGGCCTTCTTCACTTTCAGGGTTACCGGCGGGGTCTGCTGTACCTGTCCGTTTATCCTGATCTTTACAGGCGGTATGGTGAAGCTTCCTTCAGAACCGGCCTTCACGCTGAACTGCAGCACCAGGCCTGACCAGGTACGGCCGTTGACGAACTCGAACTTCCGGGCAGTGCCCCGGTACTTTATGGTAAGCTTTTTTACCTCCGGTACCGAGATCACCTCGGCGTTGCCGGCGTCACTTATTTTGATATCCAGGCTGGCACTTTCGTTCACCCGCAGCACCTCCGGCTCAATGGACACGGATACGTCCGCCCCCCATAGAGGTATACATGTAAGAAATAACAGTATGATGGCCAGTTTACCAGTTCTTGCCGGATGCAACACCGTCTTCATCTCCCTTTCCCCGTGGTACCCGAACGGGCTTGTTCTTCATCATCTCCATAAGCTTCTCAAGCTGCCCGGGGGACATGGCCTGCTGCCGGTCGTCTTTGCCCTGCGTGTCCTTATCCGCCTTTCCGGCGTCCTGCTGCTGTTTGCCCTGCTGCTGTTGCTTTTGCCGGTTTCCCTGCTTTCCCTGTTGTCCGCCCCTGTCCTGTTGCTTTTTCTGTCCCTGCTGCTGCCCACTGTCATCCTGCCGGGCCAGGTACTCCAGGTTGTTCTTGGCGGCGGTGTAGCCGGGATCCACGTCAAGGGCGTCCATGTACCAGCGGGCAGCCTTTTCACGGTCACCCTGTTTCAGGCAGGTGTTCCCCAGGTTCAGGAAGGCCTTCTTGCGAACGTCCCTGTTTTCGGACTTTGCAGCTTCCCGGTAATGTTCGAGGGCCCTGTTGTACTGCTCCTGCCGGTATGCGGCATCACCCCGGTTCAGGTGCAGCTTCATCCTGTTCTCTCCATCGGCATACTCGTCGGCTTCACTGTACTCTTTTGCGGCTGCCTCGTAGTCTTCGCTGTTGTAGTGTTCGTTCCCCTTTTTCACGTGATCTCCAAGCGGGTCGATCCACGCGGCAAGCATGAGAACAGAAAGGATCACGCATGCGTGCAGAATGACTTTACGAAACATGACGTTTCCTCCTTTCGGGAACGAAAAGTTCTATTGAAAGCAGCACAATAAGCATGGCCACAAGGGGCTGGTAGCGCTCCACCGGCTCCTTCTGCTTCATGGTGCCCCTGCTGCTTTGTTCCTGTCCCTGTGCCGCACGTACCACCTGGTGGGCGCCGGACAGGTCGGCGGTGATATCGATGTACTCTCCGCCGGTTACGCGGGCTGTCATCTCAAGGGTTTCCCTGTTCTTGCCGGTCTGCACCACCTTCCCCTCGTCATCACGCATCATCTGTGTATACCCGGCAGACTGTTCGATGGTGACCGGCGTTTTGCCCTCTTTCCCCACCCCCATGGCGTACACCGCCACGTCCCTTTCTTCAAGGGCATTGAGGGCGTTTTTCACCCGTCCCTCGTGGTCTTCCCCGTCGGAGATAAGCACCATCATCTTCGAAGTGAGACGCTCCTCCTGGAACACCCGGGCCGCTTCGTCGATGGCATCCGCCATGTTGGTTCCCTGGCGCTGTATCATGGCAGGCCGGGCGGCGTCAAGGAACATGGAAAAGGCACCCAGGTCGGCGGTGAACGGGCACATGAGGTGTGCCTTCCCCGCAAAGACGATGAGCCCGTAGCGGTTGCCCGGCATGGACTCGGCAATATATCGTATGGCCTGCCGTGCCCGTTCAAGCCTGCTGCTGCCGGCATCCTCCGCCCCCATGCTGTTGCTCACGTCCAGCACGAAAAGCAGGTCGGTACCCTCGTATGGCACCTCCTTCTCGACGAACCCCCACTGGGGGCGAAGCAGGACAAGGGCCATGATGATGATACCGCTGATGATGAGCACGTCCTTCACCGTGCGGATATACGGTATGGCCGCCCGCACCTGGCCGCCTTCCCGTCCGAAGAAAAGCCGTACCGCCCTTCGCCGCCAGGCGGAATAATAGATGAAGGCGGCAAGCACCAGCACCGTCGCGGGCAGCACGTATACCAGTATGTCAAGTCCGGCCAGTGTCATGGCACCTTCCTGTAGACAAGTGATCGTAAAATAATTTCAATTCCGAAAAGGACGGCCGCGGCGTACAGCCACCACCTGAACCCGTCATGGAACACCGAGTACTGCCGTCGGCTGAACTCTTTCTTTTCAAGCCGGTCAATTTCTTTCATGTGTTCCCAGAGCACTCCCGAACTGTCCGCCATGTAGAAGCGGCCGCCGCTGGTCTCCGAGAGGCGCCGTATGGAATCCGGGTCAAAGTTGCTCATCCGCATGCGGCTGCCCAGCATCCCTTTACCCGGAAAGGGAACCAGCCCCTGCGAGCCGATGGCCACCGCGTGGATGCGTATGCCAAGGTCCCTGCACATGCGGGCGGCGGTCTGCGGGTCAACCATGCCCCTGTTGTTCATGCCGTCGGTAAGCAGCAGTATCACGCCCCCGCTCCCGTCCTCCTCCTTCATGCGTGATGCGGCAAGGGCGAGGGCGTCACCGATGGCGGTACCGTCCTCCTCCCGCGAGGCGAAATCAAGGTAGCCCACGAGCTTTTGCACCATCTTTCGTTCCATGGTGAGTGGGCACTGCAGCCAGGCGTCACCCGCGAAGGCCACCAGCCCCAGCCGGTCATGGGTGCGCCGCGAAATGAAATCCTGCACCACCTGCTTTGCCACCTGCAGCCTGTGCTTCGGCTTGAAGTCCTGCGCCTTCATGGACGTTGACACGTCAAGCACCACCATGATGTTGATGCCCCGGTCCTTTATGCTGGTATAATTCACCCGCTGCCCCGGCCGGGCAATGGCTACCACCAGCAGCACCAGCACCGCCACCCGGAGCAGTACCAGCCACGGATAGGTGACCGAGCGCCAGCTTCGTTTCCCCTGCACCACCGACGTGGAGGATATGCGAATGCCGGATTCTTTCCCTGTCAGGCCTGTCCACACGTACCACGCGCAGGCCGCCGCAAGTGGCACAAGCAAAAGCAGAAACAGCGGGTTTTTGAAATCAGGGAACACGGGGCCGCACCTCCCGTGTCATCCGTGATGCCACTTCCCTGGCAAGGGTGGCGCTGTGCCGGCATTCAGCCTCGGGTGGAACAAGCTCGGCGAACTTCACCGCGTTCCACAGTTCATACAGCCTTTTCAGCGAAACGGAATAATAGTCCCACTGCAGCCGGGTCACCTGCTGCCGCACCGACTGGCGGATCTCCCCTGCCGTCATCTCCATGGCGTCAATCCCCAGCTGCCTTCCCAGGAATTCCCTGAAGGCCAGGTCAAGTGAAGTGATAAACCATTCATGCCGGGACGTGTCCTTTTCGTATTCCATGAGAAGATCACCCAGCTTTTCATCAAACACGTCAAATGGCTGCATCACGGGTTCCCGCGCACTGTACGCGGCCGCGCGCCTGTGCTCCATGTAGCGGTATATGCCGAAACCCGCCAGGGCAAGCAGCACGCCCCCCATCAGGAAAAATATCCAGTACTTCGTCCCCGTCCCGATCATCACCGGCGGCTCGATATCGGCAAGCTTCCCGTCCCGGTTCACCGGCTTCACGGTTAATTCGGGCTGCCGGTACGCAACGGCATTTCCCTCGTTGTCCTTGATATTGATCAACGGCATGGAGTGCGTCCCGGGATGATAGAAGACCATGGTCACCGTGTACCTGCGGGTTCTGGGTGCATCCCCGGGGGCAGGCTCTTCCTTTGCGTCCTTCACGGCGTAATGGGGGACGGGGCCGCGGGGCCTGTCATCTTTTTCCAGCCAGTAGTTCCCCTTTTCGGGAAGGGAAACCGTTATCTCATCTTTTTCGAAGTTTTCAAGGGTGATGGTACAGGTGACGGGTTCTCCCACTGTCACCGTTTTGGGCTTTATGTCAGCCGAGATGGACCGGGCTGCAGCAGGATGTGCGGTGACCAGGAGGGCCAGCAGCAGCGCCGGGATGATAATTCCAGATGTGACCAAACCAGTTCTTTTCATGGGCAATGTCTATCCGGGTATCCGCAGTAATGTCCTGTTACGCCTTGAGAAGAACCGCAGTACCGGCACCTCGATGGGCGTATCGGTTGAAAGGTACATGGCATCAATGCCGTTAAAACGGGGAAGACTTCTCCGTGACGGGACCGTATCCCGCAGGGCCGGTTCCCCCGTTTCAAGATCTATGTATTCCACCAGCCCGAAGTTTTTCATGGATACCTCTGCCGGATCGCTGATCACCACCGGTATGAGGTCATGGCGCCTGGCCAGCCGCTTCACCGCGGTCTCGCTGTATTGTCCAATAAAATCGGATATGCAGAACACCACGCTGCGTTTCTTGAGAATGCGGCCGGCATACTCAAGGGCGGCATCCAGGTTCGTCTTCTTCCCTTCGGGCCTGTAACTCAAAAGCTCGTTGAGCAGGTGCACCAGGTACTTTCTCCCCTTTCGCGGCATGATCACCTTTTCTATCCTGTCGGTAAAAAGCACCATCATCACCCGGTCATTGTTGCTCTGGGCAAGGTAGGTGATGAGGGTGACCATCTCCCGGAGTACCTCGGCCTTTTTCCTGGCGGTACCGAACTCAAGGGATGCGGACACGTCAACAAGCAATACGATGGACAGTTCACGTTCCTCGGCGAATTCCTTCACGTAAAGATGGTTCATCCGGGCGGAAACGTTCCAGTCGATGAGCTTCACCTCGTCACCGGCCTGGTATTCACGCACCCGCTCGAAGGAAAGCCCCGTTCCCTTGAAGGCGGAATGGTACTCCCCCACGAAGACGGTATTCATCTTCCGGTGTACGGTCAGCTTTACCCGTTTTATGATGCCCTTGATCCGCTCGTCCACCTATGGAACCTCCACCCTGGAGAAGAGCATATCTACCACGTCATCTTCCTTTACCCCTTCAGCGTCAGCATCGAAGGTGAGAATAAGCCTGTGCCGCAGCACGTCCCCGCCTATTTGCTTGATATCATCGGGGGTAACATATCCCCTGCCGTTGATAAAGGCCATGGCCCGTGAAGCCCTCAGCAACGCGATGGAAGCGCGGGGACTTGCGCCGTACTCGATGTAGCGGGACAGGTCACCCTCATCCCTGCTCCTCGTGGCAGCTACCACCCTTACGATGTAATCGTACAGGTTATCGTCAACGTATATGGATTCGATAAGTTCGCTCTTTTTCTTCAGTTCCGCCGCGTCTATGACCGGCTGCACCGATTCGGGTGTGAGGCCGCCATGATTTTTGAGGATCTCCTTCTCTTCATCGATGGCAGGGTAGTCCACCAGCACCTTCATGAAGAACCTGTCCACCTGTGCCTCGGGAAGCGGGTATGTCCCTTCCTGTTCAATGGGGTTCTCTGTGGCAAGTACCATGAATGGTTCTTCCAGGTTGAAGGTCTCGTCACCGATGGTCACACGCCGTTCTTCCATGGCCTGCAGCAGGGCCGACTGCACCTTGGCCGGGGCCCTGTTGATCTCGTCGGCCAGCAGTATGTTGGTGAACAGCGGCCCCTTCTTCACGAAAAACTCCATGTCGCGTGGATTGTAGATGGATGTCCCCACCAGGTCGGCGGGAAGCAGGTCCGGGGTAAACTGTATCCTGGAGAAACCGGTTTTTATGGAACGGGCAAATGCCCGTATGGTCAGCGTCTTGGCAAGACCGGGCAGGCCTTCAATGAGGATGTGCCCGCCGCATAAAAACGAAATGAGAACACGGTCTACCAGGTCATGCTGACCGATGATGGTTTTGCCAAGTTCACTTTTCAGCGTAGTGATAATTCCATATTCGTCTTCAACCTTCCGGGTTAACGCCTGTATTTCTTCGTGCTCCATGCTCATCCTCTTGTATATTTATAAAATAGCTTTAAATTATTTCAGTAATTTTCATACAACACGTATTAAAAAAGACTCCTCCTCTACAACCGCCTTTTACAACGAATAATAGAAGAGGAGTTCGCATGAAGAGTTGAATGCTTTCACAGCACTCTATAGTATAGTATAACAACTCCACACAAAGTTACAAATTAATCCACGTAAAAAGGCGGACCATAATGATCCGCCTTTTCATAATGCTTTATATATATTCTGAGTTATTCTTCTGCCTGCTCTCCCTCTGCATCTTCGTCGGGAGTCTTTTCGGCATCCATTTCCCCTTCTACCACTTCTCCTTCCTCGTCAAGCATCTTCACATCGGTAGAGACCTCGGATTTCTCATCTTTCGCTGCTTCTTCTTTTACGGCCTTCTCGTCCTTCTTATCTTCCGGTTTTTCCTCTTTCTTAGCAGGAAGCTCTGGTATTTTCAGTTTCCAGCCCGGCTTGATCAGGTCGGGGTTCCGTATTTTGTCCTTATTTGCATTGTAAATGAGCTTCCATTTCAACCCGTCGCCGTAGAACTTCTCGGCGATCTTCCACAGGCAGTCACGGTCGCCCGGCCTGTATTTTACAGTATATATCCTGTAGTCACCCTCGGTAGTCGTTTCGGGAGTCTTTTCCTTTTTCGCACTTACCATCCCCTTTGACGCCTTTGCCGCAGTCACTACGCCCGCAAGACGTGATGCCTCGTTGGCAGAGGAGATGGATTCCTTGAAACGGGCATCCTCGTAAAGTGATCCTGCGCCCACCAGTGCCTCGTCGGCGGCCTTCAATTCGTCCTGCGCGAACTTCGCACCTTTTGAGTCTTTTGCAGTGGCAACGTCAGCCTCTGCTTCCTGCAGTTCCTTGTGCGCGGTACCCTTGAGGGCTTCGAAATACGCTTCATCAGCGTTGATCTTTGCCACTTCAACCGCGGCAAAACCTTTTTTCAGCATCTGCTCATCGTATGACTCCTGCGCGATGGCAAGGTTGTCTTCTGCCAGCTTGACTTTTTCAGGAGCAAAATGTTCGGCTTTGTATTCCTTTGCCTCTGATAATGTCACCTCTACTTCTTTTATGGCATCACCCAGTATCTCTTTCTTGCCAAGCGCGGTACTGCGTGCATTCTTTGCCTGCTTGTCCGCCTCAAGTGCTGTCTGGTAAGACTCGTAATACTGCTTGTTCTCGAACTGCTCTGAAGCCATTGCCAGGCTTTTCCGCGCTGCCTCGTACTCGTTCCTGGCAAGCTCGGCGGCATACGCATCGTCAGCCGCGGCAAAACTGTCCTCGGCTATGGCGATGGTATCCTTTGCCAGCAGCGGTATGGATTTTTCATAGGCTTCCCTTGCCTTTTCAAAGGACAGTTCGGCATCCTTTTTCGCCTTTTCCATTTCATCAGCCTTGATGTCACTGTGAGACTGTAGAAGTGCATCCCTTGCGGCTTTTAATTCATCGGGGGCGTACTTGTCAGCCTTTACCGACTGCGCCCTCGTGATCTCCTGCTTCGCAAGAGACATTTCTTTCACGGGTATTTTCTCTCCGCAGCTTAAGCCCATGGCAAAAAGCGATGCGATTATAATGACACTGCATCGTATCAGAATTGCACGTTTCATATTACTCACCTGTTCTTTTTTTATTATAAATCAAGAGGCCATAAAGCCTCCTGAATGATGACGCACTGGTAGAATATCGGGATCTTTTTGTATTACTTGTTGAAAGACTCAAGTGCTTCTTCTTCAGAATCGTATATGTCAAAGAAGGACGTCAGTTTCGTCAGTTCGAATACCTTTCTTACAGAGGCATACACGTTGATGATCTTCAATCCTCCCTGGTATTTCTTCAGGTTGGAAAGGCTTGAAATGAGTGCCCCTATACCGGAAGAATCGATATAGGTAACCTTTTCAAGGTTGATGATCACGTTGAACTTCTGCTCTTCAATGAGACCATTTATTATATCTTTAATTTCTGGCGCGTTATACAGGTCTATCTCTCCGGCGATATCCAGTATCACCACATCATCTTTTGAACGTTTCGTTATATCCATCCTTACAAACTCCCAGGGAAGTATCTGCTAAATTCATGTTTGGTTGTCACACATTCTATGTAATTGTCAGAAAAGTGTCAAGTTAAATTATTTTGTGAAATTGTAAATAATTTTTCACGAAACAACATGTCGCGGAGACGCTGCACTATCCACCATAATCCATCAGCAACTACCCCCCAAACACCCCTTCCCACCTGGCCTGTTCCTCTTTAAAGGTATGGTTGACAATGCTTTCCCGTATACTGTCCATGAACCGCTTCATGAAGTACAGGTTATGGCAGGTATTGTACACCAGGGCGGATATCTCTCCCACCTTGAATATATGCCGCAGGTAGGCCCTGGAGAAGTTTCTGCACACGTAGCAGTGGCAGTTGGGATCAAGGGGAGCGTGGTCTGCCGCATGGGAAGCGGCTCTTATATTGATCCTCCCGGTTGAGGTATAGAGAGTGCCGTTACGCGCGATCCTGGTGGGCATCACGCAGTCGAACATGTCAATGCCGTGCTCTATGGCAAAAAGTATCTCAAGCGGGCTTCCCACCCCCATCATGTAGCGGGGCTTATCATGGGGCAGCAGGGCCGTTGTCAGTTGGGTCATTTCACGGTATTCGTCCTTTGTTTCACCCACCGACAGGCCGCCTATGGCATACCCGGGAAGATCAAGGTCAACCAGCCGGGCGGCGCAGTCCCGCCTGAGCTCTTCGTACACGCTGCCCTGCACGATGGCAAATAATGCCTGCAGGTGGGTATCCATGGTGCGGCTCCAGTACTCCCTCGAGATCTCTGCCCATTCCACGGTACGCTTCACCGCCTGTTTTGCCTTTTCACGTGATACCGGGTAATCGGTGCATTCATCCAGGACCATCATGATGTCCGAACCGATCACCCCCTGTATATCAAGCACCTTCTCAGGTGAGAAGAAATGCCGGGAGCCGTCAATATGCGACTGGAATTCCACCCCGTCCTCACGTATTTTACAAAGGTCTGCCAGCGAGAACACCTGGAACCCTCCCGAGTCGGTGAGGATTGGCCCGTGGTAGTTCATGAAAGAATGCAGTCCTCCCAGCTTTTCAAGTATCTCCATCCCCGGGCGTATATACAGGTGATATGTATTGGACAGGATGATATCAAAACCGATCTCTTCCAGGTCACGCATGGTCATGGCCCGGACGGTTCCCCGCGTTGCCACCGGCATGAACACCGGCGTGCGGATCTCCCCCCTGCTGGTGGTGATCACCCCCGCCCTGGCAGACGAAGACCGGTCTGTGCTTTCAACGGTAAATTTCATGCGTACGTTAAAACCCGCATGGGGCTTTTGTGCAAGAAGAAAAAAGAAGATTTCACGCGAAGGCGCAAAGAACGCGAAGAGTTACTTTCTTTATTGCAGTCTCGTCAGGAAAAATCATAATTCAATCTATTATATTTTTTACAGTTAGGGATATATATGACTTTTGGTTTGGAATTTACATATCTCTCAGCCTGTAAAAATCTATATAATGAATACAACGCAACAATTACCGGTTGCCATACTGAAAACAAAGAAACGAACCTGTATTGACCCACTCTTCACGTTCTTCGCGCCGTTGCGTGAAACATTAGTTAAGTCAAAATGAAGACAACAGGTACCGTGTATTCTTCTTTACATCCTCCATGTTCCGGTCAATACTGTATGCCTGTCATTATACATTAACACGAAAGGACATCTTCATGGCTGAAAGGAAGAGAGTACTCAGGGTAACCATTGTAATTATCGCGGTATTGCTTGCGGTCATCCTCGGCG
>CAYFSO010000031.1:14701-27313 GCA_964345775.1 uncultured Leptospiraceae bacterium
GTACTCAGGGTAACCATTGTAATTATCGCGGTATTGCTTGCGGTCATCCTCGGCGATTGACTCTCCCAACGGCTACAGGCTGCACGCGGTGTACGTACCGCGGGGAACCAGTAAGACCGTCATATTCGTGCACGGGCACACGTATACCCTGCTTGGAGATTACAAGTACCTTGAGATCTTCCGGTCACGGGGATACAACGCCCTCATGTTTGACAGCCGTTTTCATGGTAAAAGCGGCGGTGACAATGTCACCTTCGGCAGGTACGAGAAGTACGACCTTGAAGCCTGTGTGAAACGGGTACAGCAGGAACAGGGGAAGGACGGGGTGATCGGTGTGCACGGCGAATCGATGGGATCCGCCATATGCCTCATGCACGCCGCGGAGTTCAACAGCTGCGACTTCTACATAGTGGACGGACCCATGACAGATCTTAATGACCTGCTTGCCTACCGGATGAAAAAAGACTTCGGCCTGCCGCGGGTTCCGTTACTTTATTCCGCAAGCCTCATGAGCAGGGTGCGGGGGGCCATGTGGTTTGGGGAGATATCTCCCATTGAAAAGATCAACCAGGCCAGTGCCCCCATCTTCTTTATTCATGGCGGTGAAGATACCGACATCCCGGTTGCACACTCGAAAAGATTATACGAAAAGTACGATGGCAAGAAAAAGCTATGGATATGCCCGGGGGCACCGCACTCGAAATCCATTATCGTGAACAGGAAGGAATACGAACAACAGGTAGATGCATTCCTTAAGGATGCCGCTGCCATCTAAAAGGCTGCTATTCCAGTTCCTTGTACCTGTATGCCAGCCAGTTCTCCATGTCTGACATGTACCACCTTGAAAAGCGCCTGTCGGACGGCCCCCCCGCCATGTTGGTATATATCTTTTCTGCCGCCATATCGCTTACAAATCGGTATGAAGGGCTGAAGGTGGTGATCCTTCCCGCATTCTTGAATATCTGTCCCTGCGGAATGGTTGCCCTGCTGCCCGGCAGTTCTACCGGCCCGAAATCGAACCCCAGGAAACGTGGCAGCTTACCGCCGAACATGAGATGTGACATGGTTATTTTCCGTGTTTTCCCGTAAGGGACCGGTTTTACGTCCAGGCCTTCTTCAACAGCCCTCCTCACAAGATCGTCACGGGACCGGCCGTCGTACCACGCAGACCGCTTTTTGAGGAGTATGGCATCGAAGTTGCCGTAATAATCGGTGAACAGCGGGCTCTCCTTCATGAGGTAGTCCACAACCTCCCGTCCAAGGCCGTAATCACCGAACACCACCCGCAGCAGGCTGTGATATACCGACTCGAAGAGCATGGCGCCGGTCGCGTCACTCCTGTAGGTGCAATCCCAGTTTTTCAGTATCCTTCCCTTTTCCGTGTCCGGCAAAATGGGTGCTATTATCTTCATCAGCCGCGAGGCCTGCAGGGAGTGAAGGTCCGAGTGAAAATACTGCATGTCAGCAACGCTGAGCTTTCTCCTTCGTTTCAGAAGCTGCTCAATACGCTCAGCCCGGTAACCGGCCATGGGGAGGTTGATGGGACTTGCCTTTCCCCAGTGGTTCAGGTCCTGGTTGGCCGTCACGATTATGCCGTTCTTTGGGTTGTAAACGGAGGGCAGTTCATCTTTTGAGACAAAGCCTGAAGGGTTGTACTTCTTTTCCCAGCCGGGCAGCGGCAGCAGTCCGCTCACCTGGCGTGGCCGCTTGAACATGCGGCCTGACATCTGGTAGCCGATGTTGCCTTTCACGTCCGCCACTACCCAGTTCCAGGCGCCCGCGTCCATCTTCTTCAGGTGATTCATCACCTCTTTTGCGGTCTTCGCCGTGGGAAGAGAACAGATGGCATTGATATCTCCGGCCCCGCATCCTTTCCGGGCCGACCAGTTCATGACAAGGTAAAAGCCTTCCTCAAAAGGATCACCTTCAAGGGTACCGTGTTCGTTCCCGTATACCTTTATGAGAACTGGTTTCTTTTTCCTGACCTTTATCTCTTCTTCACGCACCTTGAATTTCTTCCACTGTTTGCCTCGCCTGAATTTGCCGTCCCTGCATTCTTCGATCCTGTAATCTATCATGTCCATGAAAGAATAGGTTGCACCCCATGAACAGGTTGACGACCTGCCAATGGGAAGCCCCGGCACGCCGGGAAGGGTTGCCCCCATCAGCTTGTTCTGTGGCATTCGCATCACCGCCTCGTACCATATGGCGGGCACCCTGTTCACCTCCAGGTGGGGGTCATTGCAGAGTATGGGAGCATCAGTAAGTGATTTTCCAGGCCCCACCACCCAGTTGTTGCTTGCCATCATCCTGGGAAGTGTACTCAGCCATCGTACCGCCCCGGGCACCAGGGGCGGATCGAGGGTCACTTTACCGATGAGATCATAGTCTATATTCTCTTTCAGGTAGGGGAACAGTTCTTTCAGCTTCTTCTCGGCAACCCCATTCTGTATCATCTGCACCAGGAATTTTTCCATGCTGCCCTGTCCGTCCGCCAGTCCAAGGTATCCCATTATCTTGCCGATCATGATGGTATGCGCCGGCTGCCAAGGTTCCGGCCTATAACCCAGCATCCTGAACTCAAACCCCGGCTTTTCATTTGCAAAGTAGTGGTTGATCCCGTCAGCATAGGATTCAAGCTGTGCGCGGGCATGTGGTTTCAGCTTCTTTATGGTATCTTCCGGATCGGGGAGAATATTCAGCCGCCGCATGAAGGTGTCCAGTTCTATCATCTCCCTGGTCCCCGACAGGCACTCGGCCGCCCTGCCCTGTATGAGTGTGCGGGAAAGCAGTATCTGCAGCTGCCTGTCACGGGCATGCATGTAGCCCAGGCCGTACGCCAGGTCATTCAACGTGTTCCCGGAAATGTCCGGTATGCCGTGTTCGTTCCTGTGAATTCGTATATCACTGTCAGGACCGGCGAGAGACAATGTATCATCACTGGACTTCATGACATTTCCTCCAAAAATTGATTATACAAAACGGCACCCGGGCACATGGCCCCATGCGCAATGCAAGCAGACTCAGAAATTATACGTGCGGTTTCAGTTCAATAGTGCTGCTAAAACTATGCAAAAAAAATAGGTTTTGTCAAGAAGATAGCTGATTCATTTATTAAACTGAACAATTATCTCACGCGGAGACGCGAAGAACGCGAAGAGTGGGTCAATACAGGTGCAGTATCGTTTCCCAGTCAAACAAACAATTATTGTTGAGATTGATTTAGATATATTGTTTTTCAGGCTGAGAAATATATATTTCTCTCCAGAAGCCAAAGATATCCCCTAATTGTAAAAACCTGACTGGATTGAACCTTTATATTTCCTGACGCGACTGAAATAAAGAAAGCCACTCTTCGCGTTCTTCGCGTCTCCGCGTGAACGCCCCCTAAAGGACTTTCATGCTCTCGTTGTGCAAAAGCCCGGCCAGGCTGCGGCGTGCTGCGCTTGTTACCGGTCCCTCCGCCAGGTGCATGATGCTGGTGCCCTGCATGTCAAGGGTTCTCAGGTCACCATCCTCGGGGATAGTGCCCAGAAACGTTACCCCTTCGGGCAGCCACGCGGGTTCTATCTCCTCGCCGGGGTGCACCCTGTTGACGATAAGTCCCGCGTCATGGTAGCTGACAGACCGGTCTGCCACATGCTTCAACGATGTCACCACTTTCCAGCCCCTGCGTGACATGTCGGTCACCATCACCAGGTGGGTGACCTGTTCCATCACCCTGCGGTTCACCTGCTCGATGCCGGCCTCCCCGTCGATCACCACGTAATGGAAACCGGCAGCCAGGGAGCCCAGGATGTCCCGCAGGAGGCTGTTGATCTTACAGTAGCACCCCGCCCCTTCGGGACGTCCGATAGATATGAAAGCCACGTTGTTTCGCTCAACCAGTGACTCCGTGATCCTGTAATCCAGCTGGCCATGCACCTGTTCGGCCGGCCCCCTTCTGCCTTCCTCAAGCCGGGAAATGAACTCCCGCCGTATATCGTCAAGGGTAGTGTGAGCCTCAAATCCCAGGGAGCCTGCCAGCCCTTCAGCCGGGTCCGCATCTATGGCAAGCACCCTGGCAGAGGGGTCTTCGGCAAGCATGCGCACCAGCATGGCACTTACCGTGGTCTTGCCCACGCCCCCCTTTCCGCATACCGCCAGTATTACCGGTTCACTGTTTCCTGATGTCTGCATAGGTCACCCCGCTTCCTTTACCGCAGCGTCATGAATGTCCCTTATGGCATCCACCTCGCTGCATATTTCATTATTGCTGCACGAATCACATTCATGAACAGGTATGTTCTCAACGCTGAATATGGCGTCATATATCTTCTGTATACGGCCGGCTGCCGGTGCAAGCTGGCGCATTGCTTCCTGGCTGGTAATAAAGATGCATTCCACGCCGGAAACAAAATCCAGCTCCAGCAGAATTTCCCTGGTCCTGGCCGCAACCATGGAAAGGCTGAACCCCCTTTCCACCGCGTCCCGGTGTACCCGGGCCCATTCCCTGAACATGCCCGATGCCACCCGCACGGTGTACCCCTCCAGCATGAGGGAGTACCTGGCATGCTCCATCTGCCGCTGGCGCTGCAGGCAGTTTTCCG
Organism: uncultured Leptospiraceae bacterium; assembly: GCA_964345775.1. Classification (GTDB taxonomy): domain Bacteria; phylum Spirochaetota; class UBA4802; order UBA4802; family UB4802; genus M55B154. Next base: position 19,291 of record CAYFSO010000031.1, read on the forward strand.
CGGTCATGCCTTCAACCTTCACCAGCACCAGCTTGCCCAGGGGGAGGCTCTGACCCCCGGCTTCGGGTATGTCCGGGCCGGCAATGGTCACCCTGCCGTCGGTAACCGGGGATCCATCTCCCGTCCACAGCACGTATGACAGGGAACCCGCATGGGGATTGCCAAGCTCCACCCCGGTGTCAATCCCCAGTATGACGCCCTTTCCCTCTGCCAGTGGCCAGTCCGCGGAGGTGCACACGGTTTCCACTGCCCCATGGCGGGCCACCAGGTCACGGCGCAGGGCCGCGAGGGTTTCAATGTCAGGCGTGAACAGTTCCATGCACCGCCCCGTTCTTCATAACAGCATTCACGTCCTGCCCGCACTTTTTTACCGCCATAAGGGCGGCACCCAGCGCCCCGTTCAACTGGGGGTCAGAGCCGCTGCTGACAAGCTCTACTCCCAGCGAGTTTCCAAGGGCCCTGTACACCCCGGCGTTGCGGGCAACCCCGCCTGAAAAGGCGATCTTCTCTTCAATGCCAATACTTCGTGCCAGCGCCGCTGCCCGTGCCGCCATGGCTCCGTGCAGTCCCCTGATGATGTCAGGTACCGGCACGTCCTCGTTCACCAGGGAAATCACCTCGGACTCGGCGAAGATGACGCACTGGCTTGATATATGCACGTCCCGGGTGGACTGCTCGCCAACTTCAGCCATCCGGTCAAGAGGCACCTCAAGGGCTTCGGCCATGATCTCCAAAAAACGGCCTGTACCGGAGGCGCACTTGTCGTTGTACACGTACCTGGTCACCTCTCCCGCCTCGTCTACCCTGATGGCCTTGGCGTCCTGCCCCCCTATGTCGATGACGGTGCGTATGGAATTATTGTTCCACCAGGCCCCCAGGCCGTGACAGGCGATCTCGGATTCAATGGAGTGGGCGAAGTCTATTCTTTTCCTGCCGTACCCGGTTCCCGTCAGGTGGGTAATATCTTTCATGGTTTTGCCGGCCTGCTGCAGCACCATCTGCATGATACGGCCGGCCGCGTCAAGGGGACGTCCGGCCACGGGAATGACCGCCCCTGCCAGCACCCCCTCTTCGCTTAACAGCACCGCCTTGGCGGTAAGGGATCCAACATCACATCCTGCCGTGATCATCATTGCACACCTCCTTTTACTTTCTCAGCTGCCAGCAGCGCCGCCCCGATGGCTCCCGCAAGCTGCGGGCTGGCCTTGCGGGGTATGTGTATCCTGGTGCCCAGCAGTTTTTCCATGGTCTTCACCACTCCGCTGTTCCGGGATACGCCCCCCGTCATGCATATCTCCCGTTCAGGCCTGATACCGTTTACCAGTACCGATACCCGGTTTGCCATGGCGGCGTTGATACCCGAACCGATGTCCTCAACCAGGCGTCCGTCATTCAAATGGCGTATGAGATCAGCCTGCGCCCACACGGTACAGGTGGAGGCAAACGTAATAGGGGAGGAGGACTTTGCCGTGCAGTCTCCCAGCTCCTCCAGGGACACCCCCAGCACCTTCGCCATCACCTCCAAAAACCGGCCCGTTCCGGAGGCGCACTTGTCGTTGGTGACGAACTTCACCACCTCTCCCTTTTCATTCAGACGCATCACCTTGCAGTCCTGTCCCCCTATATCGATGACGGTTTTTGCCGCCGGCAAAAGCCAGCGGGCCGCGGTGCCGTGGCATACTATCTCCGACGCCGTCTCGTCAACGAAGGGTATTTTCTCCCGCCCGTAGCCGGTACCCACGCACGCCCGGCAGTCATCCATGCTGATACCCTCTTTCTCAAGTACCATTCGCATCGCCTTCTCGGCGGAGCGTGCTGGATTACTGGTGGACGGTATCACCGCCCATGCTTTCAGCCTCCCCTTGTCCATGATCACCGCCTTGGACGTCAGGGAACCAATATCACATCCTGCCACCATCATCACAGCAACCCCCTCACCTTAAAGAATTCTTCAAGCCTCTCGGACGTAATGTCCCACGATTCCACCCGTTCGTCGAATGCGTCACCGTACATGATATATGTTGGATAGCCTTCATTTTCCATGTCCCGTGCAAACGGCTTTACCATGCCCCAGGTGTTTCGGCAGCCGGGAGTGCCGTTATACACCACGCAGTTGGCGCTGTACACCCGTGCCAGCAAGAGGCTGTCCTCTAACCACATGTACGGGGCATCGTATGGCCCGCGGATGGACCGTATCATTGGCATGCGGGCATTCATCTGTGCCATGCTGTCTATCATGTCATCCATGGTTTCGGTTCGTATGATGTATCCCAGGTCCGGGTTTTCTTCCAGGTAGGGCGCGCTCGAAGGATAGTACTTGCTGAGAATATTGCCGATCTGCGTAATACCGTTACGGTCAAGCCAGTCCCATAGTTTCAGGTCAACCACGAAATGATCGATGTAACAGAACAGGGCCCGCATCTTCTCTTCACCGGACTTCAGGCCCGACTTCCCTTCTGCCGCGTTGGCAGCCACCGTATCACGCATGATGGCCAACGCCTCGGTGTAATTGGGCATGCCGGCAAAGAAGAACCTGCCGGCGTAGATGAAGAGGTTGTACAGCACCGGCATGGGGTTGGGCACCATTGCCTGCAGTTCCTCCAGGTCGTTCAGTATCTCGTCCTGTGCCTGTATTTCCCGCAGCACCTCACGCAGCCTGTCCGGGTCAAGCTTCTTCCCCGTCTGCTCCTCCAAAAAGTGAATGAGCTCCCGGTAGTCGTCCCGGTGATAGGTTGATGCCCGGTCACCTGTAAGTTCGGGAGGGTAATTCAGCTGGTAGAAGGGCTTGTGCAGGTACGAAGAAGTGAAGGCGAAGGCATTGGCGTTGGTATCACAGATACCCGCGCTGTCGCATACGATCATGTCGATGTCCTCTCCAAGCCCCGCAAGGTACGCTCCAAGCGACCCACGCTGCGAGGAACAGGAGGTCTCGGTAAAGCCTATCTCGCAGCAGTAATCAAGATAATCGAATGTTCCCCGCCGCCACATGAGGGCACCCAGGGTGGATATGGCCTCCAGGGTGATGGGGATTATGTCCATGGCATACAGCAGGGCGGGTGAAAAGCAGAAGGTGGTCATGGCCAGGTGTTTCCCGTCACGGTGGGCATTCACGATGTTCCCCATGTACTCACCAATGATATGCAGAAATCTTTTTCCTGCCTCCCCCTCGGCCACTATTGGTTCAAGTATTCCCTTGAAGTAAGGAACGTACTCAAGCATGGCCTGGAATTCCCTGTCAGAGCCACTGGTGGTTCTTGCGGCGGTGCCGATGATACTCCAGATCATCCAGTCCATGTTATATTGTTGTATTTCAGGTCTCATGTATACCTTCCTCCAGTCTCGGGTTTATCACGCGAATGTCTCCATAAAAGCATCTAACCGCATCCGCAGACGGCCGGTATCGGCCAGTGCCCCGTATTCACGTTCAATGCGCATGCACGGGATGCCCTCGTCTTCGAGGTCCCTCTCGAAGATGGCGTTCTCCGATCCGTGCAGGTCACAGAACCGTATATTCTGCAAAATGACACCATCAACGTCCATCTCCCGTATCCTTGTTTTAAGATTTTCAAGCCGCTTCTGGTATGCTCCGAACATGCGGGGACACAGGGAATCTTCCAGGTAATGTTCGGCAAGTGCCTCGATGACGTCCCCGCCGGCATGCACCAGGTCGCCCTCGTGGCGCGTGCCGAAGCACAGGTTCTCTGCCGCCACCAGGGCCCCCATGGACTCCACCATCTGCACCAGCTGCAGGTCATCGGCCACGCTGCCAACCACCATGAAGCGGGGCTTCCCCTCGTGCAGGCCTTTCTTTCTGCCACTGACTTCCTCCAGGAATTCTGCAAGGTAATCCACGTATTCCTCACGCTGCATCAGGGTTCCCGCTACCGAAAGGGCATATGACTCTTCACCGCTTACGGCGCTTACCGGTTTTTTCCTGTATTCATCCAGGGAGGCAACCAGTTCACGTCCACGGTTATACAGGCTGACCGACTGCCTGAGCGCATCTTCATCCGGGGCTACCCCGAAGGAACTCTCCAGGGCTCCCATCAGCCGGCGGATCTCGGCGGTGAACCATTCCATGCTGTGGGGTGCCGACTTGTGGGGCGCGCCGAAATGGAAGAAGAATCCCGGAACGATGTTCTCGAAATCCTCTCCAGCCTTGCGCCAGCACTCGTCCAGCCTGCGCATTGAATCACAACCCGGCGTAATTATGGTACCGTCAAGGTGTGAGTACTGTCCGCCCCCCGCGCGCTGCAGTATGCACTTTGGATATGAACATATGTAGGGACCGAAGTAAGTATCACCGATATCGGCATGTCCCACCCCGGTGCCCCGAAGCCGCACCGGCAAAATACCTGCCGCGTGCAGCACTTCCACCGGCAGGTACGAACAGGAATAGCCAACGATGGTGCCGCCATCATCTTTCCATTTTTTTACCGATCCCTCTGCCCGGGCAATGGGATCCATGGTAACCGTTTCTTTCATTTTTCCGCCTCCTCTTTCACCAGGAGATTGTGCAGACGGGCCCTGGCACGGGCAGCCTCCTCCTCGAACTCGTCGTCTGCCGGTTCCAGCATGTCACACAGGCAGTTCACAAGCCCGGGGACCACGGCACGACCTACCGGCCGCAACCCGGTCGAGATGTCCCCGGCCATCCAGCCAATCGCTTCTTCCAGTTCGTACATGTCCACCCGGGAAGAGAGGGTAGCCAGGGTTTTTTGTCCCAGCTCCCCGTCCACCGCGTGCATCCTGTTCAGGAATACCAGCGTCCCGTTGAAGAGGTCCACCATGGCCTGCAGGTCAATGGACTCCGCCCAGCTGTCCCCCAGCATGGCCATCTCCTCGTCGGACAACCGTTCAAGTACCTGCAGCCGGTAATTACCGGCGTACAGCTCCTGGTTAGAGACCTCGGCCCGGCATCTAACTGCCCGGGGAAAAAGTTTCTTTTCTTCCACCAGGTCATCCATTGCCTGTTGCACCGTCTTTCTGCCCTCTGCCAGCCACACCCGCGCGTCAAAAAATTTCTCAGCTTCAAGCTCATCCAGGGTTTCATTCAGCAGGCGGCGCAGTTCCTGCGGGAACAGGGGATTGCCCGGTTCCCCTATGAGGGCGCTCCCGGTATGGATCTTACGGACAAGTTCGCATACCTGGTTCAGAAGATGCCCCGCTTCCCTGCCGTCCACCTTTCTCAACAGTGACAGCATCACGTCACCCACCAGGTCGGGAGAGAGTTCATTGAACCGCTTCACGCTGTCTCCCAGTATTTTCACCAGCATGTTACCCAGGTCAGGCAGAAGCGAAAGCAGAAGTACCACCTTGGCGGGATATTCCCACATGATGTCATTGATAACGGCGGCCAGGCCGGTTATGTCATCCGACGCACTTACCAGTGTTTCACGCACATCAGCCATGTCAGTATTTTCAATCCATCGGCGCAGGGGCTCTTCAAGGTGCTGGCTGAGCAATTCCGGGTTATGGGCATACGTCTCCCGCAGAATATCAAGCCACCGGGAAAGCAGCGAGGACGCCTCATCCGTGGAGATGGCGCCTGTTATACCAGCCAGCAGTTTTTCCCTTTCCCGGGGAGAAAGCCGTTCAACAGCGTCTGTCACCGCTCCCGCCATATCCACTGACATCCCCGCAAGGCTGCCCCCCAGCTCCACCACTTCTTCCTGTGACAATTGTTCATCACCGGGTGTACCGATAATTCTTTTCAGTATATTTCTGCCCGCCCATCCACGCGCAAGACCGGGTATCAACCCTGTAATAATCTGACGGACGGGGCCGGTTTTCATGATGCCTGATATATCATGTTTCATCTTTTCCTCCATTGCGAACCCCGGCACCCACCGGGTTGCCTTCCAGCATGCATTCGATCATGTTGTTCACCAGGCTGACCTGGTCTTCAACGGTAACCGACCGCGGGAAAAGCTTGATGTGATACATGAGGCCGTTGAGGTATATAAGCAGAAAATCAGCTATTTCCTGTGGTACCTGCAGGTTCTCGGCCATTGCATTGCGGTAAAAATCAGCGAACTGCTGCAGCACGTCACCGGAGTCATTCGCGTGACAGTGCCTCAGGTACTCGATGGTGATGAGCAGAAGTCCCTGGAAATATTCCTTCCGTTCACGGACGAAATCCAGGAACACCTGTATACGTTCACTTCTTGTTGAGGAACCGTCCATCATGGCAACCACCTGTGTTACGTCACGCTGGTTCACCATCTGGAAAAGCTGCTCGAGTATGGCCTGCTTGTTTGGAAAATAGTGATACAGTGTGCCGGTTGAAACCCCAAGCTCATCTGCTATCTGCCGCATGGTCACATGGGCGTAGCCCTTCTCCGCGAACAGGGTGAAACTCCTGTTCAGCAGGTCTTCCCGCTGGATGTCGTGGTCCACGATCTTCGGCATTATACTGCTCCTTTTTTCTTTCCCGCATCTTTCTTACCGGCTTTTTTTTTGTGGCCGGCCACCAGGTGGTTTGCCAGCCGCTTGCCCAGCCCCAGCAGGGTGAGCGTGGGCGGCAGCCCCCATGCCTCGGGTATCACCGAGCAGTCACAGACGTAGAGGTTGTCATATTCGGTTTTCAGATCGGCATTCAGCATGTCACCCACCCGCACGGTGCCGCCGGGATGCGCGGCGATATACCAGCTCTTGTAGATATGCCTGGCGCCGGTGTTTTTCAGTATCTCCCGGGCACGGCCTGCGCCGTGCAGCAGCTTGTCCCTGTCCTCTCTGGCCAGCTTTTTCCGCACACCGCCGCTGTCGGTGAGGCGGCCCCCCAGGCTGTCCTTTGCCTTCACCATGATCTGCAGGGTGCGGCCGTGGGAGAAAAGCCTGTCGAACCTGAAGACCTCGGCGGTGAACCCCTGGTAGAGCAGGCGGGGAATGGTCATGTCGGTCAACACGTAGCCGTCATCGGGAAAATGCATACCGGTCGCCATTGGGAACTCCCGGCCGCCTTTCACGTCCTTCACCGTACCCATTACGGCGATGAGGGGATCATAGAAGAAATCATGTCCCGCGGCCTCAAGCCCGCTGTTGCGGAGTATTACCGGTGAGCCGATGCCACCGGCGGCAACAACGATATCAGGGGCAAACGCCTTGTAGGATTTTCCCCACCGGGAGAATTCAACGCCCGTTGCGGTGTTCCCCTCGGTGATGACCCGTTTCACCTTCGCGTGGTCGATAAGTGTTGCACCGTCTTCAACTGCCTGTTCTACGTACATCCGGGCGTTCCACTTGGCACCGTAGGGACAGCCCAGCGTACACTTGTCGCAGTCGGTTCTGCACTTGTCCTGGTATACGAACTTTGGCAGCTTCTTCCAGTCGTACCCCAGGTCACGGGCACTGTCCATGATGCGTGATGCCATTGGCCCCACCAGTTCGTCTTTCAGCGGGTCACTGGGCAGCTCTTTTTTTGCGTCCTGCACTTCCTTCTTTATATCAATACCATGTGATTGCAGCATCTGGTAAGGCGGTTCAAAAGCGGTGGCGTAATAGAGCACTGAGCTTCCCCCTTCAACGATGCCCCTGACCATGGCAAGACCGCCGTAGGTGATCAGGGCACTCCTGCCCGGGATGCCTGCCATGAGGGCCGCCTGCAGCGTGGTACCCTTTATCGGGGCGCTGCTTCCCCATTCAAGCATAAGAACTTTCTTTTTCTTCGCGGACAATTCCTTTGCCACCGTGGCACCGCCCGGGCCGGTGCCCACCACTATGGCGTCGTACTGCCTGCCCTGTAATTCCTCCATTACCCATACCTCCGTTTTATTTATATCGAACGTTTGTTATTAATAAACCATGTATGTCTATATGTCAATAATAAAATCAATATTTTTTCAATTTCGTCGTATTACATGTGAGCTTTCAGGTATCATGGATCGCAACAGGGTATCACGCGGAGACGCGAAGAACGCGAAGAGTGGTTCAATACAGGGGGCGGTAGCGTTTTTCAGTATGGCAACCGGTAGTTGCCGGGTTTTGTTCAGGGGATATGTTTTAACAGGCCGGGTAATGCATA
>CAYFSO010000032.1:0-27230 GCA_964345775.1 uncultured Leptospiraceae bacterium
ATTGCCGCCACAACCAGCACCTGGCTGATGATCTGTATTCCCTGTCCGCCGAAACCCGCCATTATTACGTCGTAGTACACGGTTGCCTCCTCGTCATTGCCTATAGAAAATCTTTTCCTGTTCTTTCCTTGAACACACCCAGTGGATAGTAGGGGATCATTTCCTTTTCTATTGTCTCGATGGCCTCAAGCGGCGAGACCCGCCAGTTGGTGTTGCAGGTGGAAAGCATCTCTACCATTGAGAAACCCATATCATCAAGCTGCATCTGGAAAGCCTTTTTTACCGCCTTCTTCGCCTGCAGCACGTATTTGGGTGTGTGCAGGGCCACCCTGGCTGAGTAGGCCACCCCTTCAAGGGTGGCAAGCAACTCGGCCATCTTTATAGGATAGCCGTCAGTCTTGAAATTCCTGCCGTAGGGGCTGGTGGTGGTCTGCTGGCCCAGCAGTGTTGTGGGAGCCATCTGGCCGCCCGTCATGCCGTACACCGAGTTATTCACGTAGATGATGGTGAAGTTCTCTCCCCGGTTTGCCGCGTGAATGACTTCCGATGTGCCTATGGCGGCCATGTCCCCGTCCCCCTGGTAGGCGAAGACCACTTTTTCGGGTTGTACCCGTTTCATTCCCGTGGCGCATGCCGGTGCCCGGCCATGCGGGGCTTCGAAGACGTCTATGGGAAAATAGTGGTACAGGAACACGCAGCATCCCACTCCCGGGATGCCTATGGTACGGTCTGATATACCCAGCTCCTCGATCACTTCGGCCACGATACGGTGGGCGATCCCGTGTGTGCACCCCGGGCAGAAGTGGGTTGGTGTATCTTTTAACGTTGATGGTCGTCCGTATACCTTGTTCATGTTGTCCTCACTGCAGTGCCTTCTTGATCTCGGCAAGTATGTCATCAGGGTAGGGGATACCTCCGCCGGGACGCCCGTAGAAGCATATGTCCGTTTCGTGATGAGCGGCGATCTGTACGTCCCGCAGCATCTGCCCGGTATTCATCTCAACCACAAGTATTTTCCCGATCTTCGTTGAGTATTCCAGTATCTCCTTTTCCGGAAAGGGAAAAAGTGTCTGCGGGCGAAGCAGTCCCACCTTTATGCCTTCTTCCCGTGCCATCTGAATGGCGGTCTTGGCCACCCGTGAAGGGGTGCCAAAGGCCACGATCATCAGGTGGGCATCATCCAGCTGGCGTGTCTCCAACATTACCTCTTTTTCCTGGATGAGGTCGTATTTCTGTTTCAGGTCAAGGTTGTGCTCTTCCTGTTCGCCGGGGCCAAGGTAGAGTGATTTCAAAAGCTGCGGATCACGTCCCCTTGCGCCGGTCAGTGCCCATGGTTTTTCAACCGTTGCAACGGGCTTTTCGGGTTTGAGCCTGCATGGCTCCTGGAACTGGCCAACCATGGCATCGGCGATCACCATGGCGGGATTGCGGTACCTGTCGGCAAGCTCGAATGCCTTTATGGTAAAATCGAACATCTCCTGTACCGACGCCGGTGCAAGAACGATGTTGCGATAGTCCCCGTGTCCACCCCCGTGAACCGCCTGGTTGTAATCACCCTGTGTGGGGGCAATGCCGCCAAGCCCGGGTCCGCAGCGCATGATGTTCACAATGACCCCCGGAAGCTCCGAACCGCCCATGTACGACATGCCTTCCTGCATCAGCGATATACCGGGTCCGGACGAAGATGTCATGGCCCGTGCCCCCGAGGCGGATGCGCCCATCACCATGTTTATTGACGCAACTTCACTTTCGGCCGGGACAAAAACACCCCCGTTCTTTGGCAGGTTAAGGGCCAGGTATTCGGGGATGTCATTCTGCGGGGTAATAGGATACCCGAAATAAAAACCGCAACCGGCCTGTATAGCTCCCTCTGCCAGCGCGATGTTCCCCTTGGTCAATACTCTATCGCTCATTTGTACACCTCTATGGCAGTGTCAGGGCACATTACCGCGCATAACGTGCAGCCGGTGCACCTGTCCTCGTTTTCCATGGAAAATTCAGCGGGAAAGTACCCAAGGCTGTTATGCCGTGTAGAAACGGTTATCAGGTTGCGTGAACAGTATTCCACGCAGAAATAACATCCCTTGCATCGTTCAGCATCGATCTTGATATATGCCATAGCCATTCCTGCTTGCCGTCCCTGTATGCCTTTCTTCCGAATGGCGGGACCTTTTCAATATAAATTTGTTGTAATATTATCACCATCTGGTACAGTGAACTGTAACCATGTGATTATACCGGTTACAAACTACTATGATTGTAAACCTGTATTCTTATTGTATTGTAATAAGTAAGGCAAAGATAATTTGGATTGAAATGTACGTCAATAAAAACTGTTTCATCTTTGCATAAATTTTAATAAACGTGGGGTACAATGGACAGCAGGGAAAGGGCAGCCCTCATTCGCAGGGGAAACGAACTTTTCAACGAGGGAAAGATCAAAGAGGCCATCGAGATCTTTGTGAAAACCAGTTATAAAGATGGTATCCACAGGGTGGGCGACTTCTATTTTTATGATAAAAGAATGCCGCTTATTGCCCTGAAATTTTACCGTATGGCCGGAGACAAGGGGAAGATTGACGAGATCATGATGCGCATGGTATATGCCCTTGGACGGTGGATTGGCGAAGACAAGATCAAGGATGAAACCCCCTACAAGGTCAATCTTCCCCCGCTTAAAGTTTCCCCCAAGCTGAAAATGGCGGCGCGGGAGATACTTGAAAAACATGAAGAAAACAAAAACGAACATTCAGAATAGATATCAACATATCCATGGAGAAATTATGGAATACATTATACGTGTACTGGCAATAACATGTACCAGCATCCTGGTACTGGCATCATCTCTCGGTTCAGCAGCAGCTGACCAGGTTGAGGACGTGAGTGCTTACCTTGACCAAAAGGTAGAAACGTTTACACTCTCTAATGGTGTCTCGTGCCTTCTTTTGCAGCGGGACCTGGCACCAACACTTTCCCTCATTATCTCGTTCAGGGTGGGTTCGGCCGACGAAAGTTATGATACCATAGGAGCTGCCCATTTGCTTGAACACATGCTTTTCAAGGGGACTGATACAATTGGTACAAAAAATTACCAGGAAGAAAAAAAGATACTGCGTAAGATCGAGGCTGTTGGTGAAACCATAGACCGGCTTTCACTGGCAAATCCTGACAACCAGATGCTGCCAGACTTGAAAAAGCGTTTAAAGGAACTCCAGGAAGAGCATAAGAAGTACATTGTCCATTCACCCTATGACAAGATCTATACACGTGCGGGTGGGGTGGGTTTTAACGCGTCAACATCAAGGGACAAGACGGCATATTACATTGAGTTGCCCCGCTCTGAACTTGAACTATGGGCAAAAATGGAGTCGGAGAGGATACGTGAACCGGTATTGCGTGAATTCTACCTTGAACGGGAAACGGTATACGAGGAAAGGCTGATGCGCTACGAGTCATCACCGGTATCAAAGCTCTTCGAGAACTTTATCGCGCTGAGCTTTCTTGCGCATCCGTACAGGCACCCCATAATAGGATGGAAATCCAATATACCGTATCTTTCGATCAAAAAGGTACGCAGGTTTTATTATGATCATTATACCCCTGGAAACATGAATATCACCATCGTTGGTGACATGAACGTTGCAGAAACAAGAAGTATACTGGAAAACTATTTTGGTGCTCTGCCCGGGGGACGGTCAACCGGCACTTCCATTGCCATTGAAGAACCCCAACAGAACGTGGAGAGGAGGTTTGTTCTCAGGGAAGACGCAAGTCCGTACCTGGTGATGGGATGGCATAAGCCTGCCGCACCATCAAGGGAAGATTACGTGTTTGACGTGATCGCGTCCATGCTCTCAGACGGCAGAAGTTCAAGGTTGTACTCGTCGCTGGTGATGGAGAAGAAGCTGGCCGCCAGGGTGAATGCCTGGAATGGCTTTCCCGGTTCCAGGCATGATAACCTCTTTGTCATCGCCGCTGCTCCACGGAAGCCGGTAACACCGGAAGAGCTGGAAAAGGAAATATACAAAGAGATTGAAGCGCTTACCAAAAGCTGCAGTGACGAGGATATTCAGAGGGTCATAAACAAGACCGAGTCGTCCATAGTCTTTGACATGGATACCAACATGGGAATTGCAAGAACTCTTAACTATTACCAGACGGTTTTCAGGGACTGGCGGTATTTTTCCACGTACCTGGACCAGGTAAAAACAATAACCTGTGAGGACGTGCGAAAGGTTATGACTGAATACCTGGTACCCGGCAACAGGATCGTTGGCATACTTGAAAAAGACGGGTAGCTGATTTTTATTCGTTTTTCATCCGGGTCAGTTCCCAGTCTTTCACCTCGATATCGTATGGCACATGGTAGTAATTAAAGAAGGTCTGTGCTGTTGATGACGCATACCCACTGGGAAGTATATCACCGGCGAATATGGAAAAGTTCAGTGAAATACCTGCGTAGATGTTCCGGGTATTATGATCGAAGTCCTTGTTATAGTATCCGCGCGCGTAGTAACCGAAATCAAGGTTTACATACCGCAGGGGGGTTTCAGAAATGTAAGGGATACCTGCAAGTTTCATCGCAAGAATGAATTTTTGTCCGCTGTAGTCAGTAAAAGGATCAGCAAGTTCGGTCTGTTCTTTAAATCCTTCTCTCATTCTTCGAGTGGGAATATATTCCACCTGAATAGCGAAAATGCGGTCCAGGGTGGGAGAGGCGTCCAGTATTACCCCCAGCAGTACACCCAGGTTGTTAAAATAAAAATCGTATATATCAAATCCATAGGCGGTTGAATAACCATCCCCGATCTCCATTATGAACATGATCAGGTCAGAGTAAATTGCACCTTCAATATTTGCCCTGAGGGGAGACGACCCCGTGGCCCTGAAGCCAAAAGTGGCCAGTCTTTTGAACGCGTATGCCGCGTACATATGTCCAAACTTGTCAGACATGCCGTCGTAGGCGTCAGCTCCGCTGATATCTGATGGCTCATAGCTGAATTTTGTATTGTCCTTGAACCAGCCCCATTCGGCAACACCCCATGCGGATATGAATACCGGGCCGGCCATCCACATGCCTGTTCGGATATAGGGCCATTTATTCCTGTCAAAGGTGTACGTATCATAAAGATTCACCGGGGTGTTGACGTGTTCAGTGAAAATACTTGATTCCTCTTCATTATCGTTGACAGGGGGTTCCTGGGCCAGCACTGTGCTGCTGGTGCACATGAGAATAATTATGATCATTGAAAGCGTCTTTTTCATATAAAGGATCTCCATCACTTTACTCGATACCCGTTTTTACCGGGTTAAGAAAACAATGCGAATTGGTTCGAGATTTACGGGAGACAATACACAGGAATGGATATATAAAATCAAATACATTTTTTATATAAAAGGTATTATATGCTTGCACCAATACAGTCCGGGTGTGTAGACTTATTGAACTGGTACACGGAGGATTACTTACTTTATGAAGATAAACCGATTTTTTATAGTATATACCGTTTTGATGATGGCGGCATGTATTGTACTATTTCCTGCTGCGGGACATGATCTCCTGGAGGGAGAAGAAAAAGATATTTCTGACTTCTCTATTCCTGAAGTAGAGACTTTTACCACGTCCAGCGGTGTGAGGGTTTTCTATTTAAAGGACAGCCTGCCGCATTTTTCCGTATCTATCTCCATGGGATATGGGAAAATATATGAAAACAGTGAAAATGCGGGCATTTCTGAAATGCTTGCAAATACACTTAACATGGGGGGATCAAAAAAATATCCCGCTGAAAAACTTCACAGGACAATCGAGTCGCTTGGCGGTCAGTATAATGTAAATGCGTCATGGGAAAATATTACCATTTCCTTCCGGTTCTTAAAGCGTCATGCGCAGGATGCGTCATCTATTATGAAGTCAATTGTAGATGAACCGAATATAGCCGATGCTTACGTGAACAATGCAAGGTCGGTACTCCTGGAATCGGTGCGAAGGCGAAAAGACAGTCCACAGCAGCTGGCATTCGAGAAGCTGCGGCAGATACTTTTTGATGGAGATGGATACGGTGCGGTAATGACCGGTGAAACGCTTAAGTCCATTGATGCGGATGCGCTTTCAGGCACCTGGAAAAGTCATTTGGTATCAGGGAATATACGCGTGGGTGTTGTTACCTCTCTTCCTTTAAGTGAAGTTAAGGATAACATGGAAACTGTTTTTTCAGGTATCCCTGAAGGAAAATCCATGTATTATAACGTGGACATGGAAAAACTTCGGCAGAATGTAAAGAAAAAAGCCGGTACCATTTACCTGTTGAAGAAGGATGTTCCCCAGGCAACCATCGTGTATGGCACCCTGGCGCCGGAAACAGGTTCCAGCATAACCTATCCACTCACCGTGGGGAACTATATCCTGGGAGGCGGCTCGTTCAGTTCCAGGCTGATGCGCGAGGTCAGGGTAAAACGAGGACTTTCTTACGCTGTCAGTTCATTGATACGGTTCAGAAAAAATACGGGTATATTCCTGGCCTACGCGCAAACCCGGACAGGCAACGCCCCAAAAACTGCAGGTCTCATGGAATCCATTATGAAAGACTTTGCCCATAAAGGACCTGTAGTTGATGAGGTGAAATGGGCAAGGGAATCCGTGGTAAACAGTTATATATTCGAATTCGATTCACCGTATTCCATAATACGCAAGTATATCTGGATGGATTATAACGGCCTTCCATCTGATTATTTCGATTCGTATCCTAAAAAAATCCAAAAGGTTTCAAATGACGAAGTGAAAAATTCCTTTAATACTCTTTTCCAAAATGGATTTATACGTGTTATTGTTGGTAATGAAACCCTTGAAAAAGCACTTGGTTCAATGGGGAAGGTCGAGATCGTAGAACTGGAATGACTTAGAGAAAATTGGTGATGTCATCGATATAATCTTCAAGCTTTTTAAGGTCCCCCTGGATGGACTCGGATTCTCCAATTGTGTTCTTGATAGATGTTAGTGCGTCATTCATGTGCTGCAGTTCAGCCTGTGTGTTTTTGCTTGAATCATCAGAACTCTGTTCTTCTATGAAATACTGCAGGTCAGATAACATTTTTTCAATGGCCTTGTATCCACTCCGGATGGCATACCACATCTCGTAAAGGAATATGTAGTGCAATTTTTTGTTGTTATCCGGGATATCATCGAAATTCTTTCTTCTTTTCGTGTCAAGTTTTGACTGGTAATAGGTAAGCGACCTGGGATAATTCTTCATCTCCGTATACGAGTCGATTATTTTTTCTATTCGCTGAATGCCGTCTATGTCGAGGTTGCGGAACATGTCGTTTATGTAATTCATCGCAACCCTGTCATTCTCCTTTACGATATGTGAATTGGTAATGTTCAACATGATACCCTGTATTCGATCCCTGTGTGTCTTGAGGGTATCAATGGCATGTTCAATGAAGTCGTCGGGATTGAATTCCAGTTCAACTGCTTCAATATTGTCGCCCCTCTCTTCATCGGTATGCTGGTCATCCTCGTAGACATGCTGTCCATTATCCACGATGGCATCTGTGGAGTCAGACCACTGTCGTTTGCGCTCGTGAACTTTTTGCTGGTAGTATCCTGCATGCTTCGAGGGGGTGCGCATGAGGCGGACTATTTCGATCTTTCTGGTTTCACGGTTATACCTGAGGCCATACATGTTTCCCCTGCTGTCGATATACCTGTTGGAGAGGTCGTAGACGGTTGCCTGCGTGGTATCTATTTCAGAAACATCGTCAATTTTTATGAAATGTGTCTTCATACCTAACCGGATATTGCTGAAACGATATCATCACTCAGCAATGTATCGAAATGAATTGCCAGGTACGTATCTCCCTTCACTTTTCTGTGCGCGTACACTTTTGCCAGTTCAGAAGGGTTGTTTTTAAGCAATCCCGTTCTTACAATAGATCCTGTCACGGGTTCTTTCTGCTTTTTCGTGGGAAGGTATACCCGGACGGGAATATTCACACTTACACGGGAATTCGTTACAAGGAATATGCCGCTTCTGCTTATGTTAAGGATGATCCCTTTGGCCTTGATGGGTTTTGCCGTGGCAAGGTCGATCTGCTCGGGATCTCCCTCGAAGAATTCAAAGCGAACCTTTATGCTGGAATCTTTCCGCTGATATTGTCTCTTGTTTTCCATTCGTAGTTGTTCCCCGATCATACCCGTTTTATATATTTCTGCATGTTCCCGTGCAAGGAAGGAAAGAGTATCATACACTTGCTATAACTATACATGCCAGTTGTACCATGTCAAGAATTGTTTTAGGTGTACGGTGAAAATATGTAAGGGCAAAATGGTGCTATGTTACCATCGTGTAAATTTTCTCATTTATTGACGTGCCGGTGACCAAAATTGTTGATGCCAGGCCCGTTACAGGTACATATTATGTCCCGAAGTAACCATTTCCATCTTAACTCAAGGGGTCATCAATGAAAGATAAGAAAACTCGTTTCATATTCGTCACAGGTGGTGTATGTTCATCTCTTGGAAAAGGGATATCTACCGCTTCCCTGGGGCTACTGCTTGAAGGACATGGATACAGTGTATCCATAATAAAGATGGACCCGTACATAAATATTGACCCCGGTACAATGAGCCCGTATCAGCATGGAGAGGTGTATGTAACGGAGGACGGGGCCGAAACAGACCTTGATCTTGGTTACTATGAGAGGTTTACTAATTCAAGTTTGAGCCGTAAAAATTCCATTTCCACGGGGCAGATCTACTATAACGTGATCCAGCGTGAGCGAAAGGGCGACTACCTGGGCAGGACAGTACAGGTTATTCCCCATATAACCAACGAGATAAAGAAAAGAGTATATGATGTAGCAAATGATGATGACCTTGATTTCGTCATGGTTGAGATTGGCGGCACCGTGGGAGATATCGAGTCCATTCCATTCCTGGAATCCATACGGCAGATACGCCAGGAACTGGGAAAAAATCGCGTACTGAACGTTCATCTCACCCTTGTGCCAACTATAACGGTTGCCGGTGAGCAGAAAACCAAACCCACCCAGCATTCGGTAAAGGAACTCATGGAGCTGGGGATTATTCCGGATATCCTCTTATGCAGAACGGCACTGCCGCTTACCGGGGAATTGAAGAGTAAAATAGCACTTTTCTGTAATGTTTCTGAACAGAACGTGATATCCGCTGTTGATATCGAGAGCTCCATTTACGAGATCCCCTACATGCTGCATGATCATGAATATGACAGGGTAGTGCTGGAACACTTTGGACTTGAAGTATCACCGCTGAAGATCACCAAATGGGACGCGTTTTACAGCAAATTACAAAATCCCAAACAGAAAGTTCGTATCGCGGTTGTCGGGAAGTATATCTCTCTGCAGGACGCGTACCGTTCAATATACGAGGCATTGCTGCATGGGGCGGCCGCTAACGATGCCGAGCTTGAGATCGTCAGGGTCGATTCTGAAGATATCGAGAAGAAACTGAAGAATGTAAAAAGCATCTTTCACAAGGTGGACGGAATACTTATCCCCGGCGGTTTCGGGAACCGGGGTATCGAAGGTAAAATAGCAGCAGTGAATTACGCCAGGAAAGCAGGAGTACCCCTTTTCGGGATATGCCTTGGGCTGCAATGTGCCGTGATCGAAATTGCAAGGAATGTATGCGGACTTAAGGATGCCAATTCTTCCGAGTTCGACCCGGGCAGCGGGAACCCCGTAATTTCCCTCCTCGAGGAGCAGGAGATCGTTGACAAAATGGGGGGTACCATGCGGCTGGGTGCGTACCTCTGTGAGTTTGCCGATGGCAGCCGTATTAAGAAAATATATGGTGTAGAATCCGCCATGGAACGGCACCGGCACAGGTTCGAATTTACCCTGAAATACAGGGATATATTCGAGGAGAATGGCGTTACGTTCTCTGGCATCCATCCTGAAAATCGCCTGGTGGAAACCGTTGAGCTGAATGATCATCCATGGTTCATCTGTACGCAGTATCACCCCGAGTTCAAGTCAAAGCCCATAGATCCTCACCCGCTTTTCAGGGATTTTATACGTGCTTCTGTAGAAAAGTCCCCTTCCTGAAAACGGTACGCAAATTGTGCGTCATCTGCAGTATGCATCAAATTTATATTGATAAGACTCCCGGCAGAATGTATATTTATAAGGCAGATATGTCGTAAAAATCGGTTGCGTGGAATGTCGGTATAATATAGTTTTGATCTGAACCGAGCAAGAGGAACCTACAACTGAGGAATATATGGCAGTATCTTTAAAGCTGGGAATCAAACAGACTCAACGACTGAATCTTACACAGTCACTCCGTCAATCTATTGAGATCCTGCAATTGTCCTCACTTGAGCTTGCAGAGATCATTTCCGAGGAATTACAGCAAAATCCCGTCCTGGAGGAGGAGGGTTCATCAACAGTTCCCTCGAGCCCGGATGCAGACGGTTCGCTGGCAAGTGCCAACCAGGAGTTAAGCGGTGACGAGTCCATAAAGCAGCGCAGGGAAGACCACCTGCTGCAATACGAGGACTCAAGTGATACCGGCCTTACCAATTACTATGATGATGAAAGAAAGAGAAAGTTCCTGGAGAATGCCGTTGCCCAGGAAGAATCCCTGCAGCAGCATCTCCTTGCACAGGCACGTGTTCAGCAAATTGACGAGAAAGAACTGGATGTTTATGAGAATATCATTACATCTATTGATGACCGGGGGTTTATTAACCAGCCTGTTAAAGAACTGGCTGAAATTAACAATGTATCCCGGGAAGAGATTACAGGGGTTCTCCGGGCAATTCAGCTTTTCGAACCGGTAGGATGCGGGGTGTTCAGCGTACGGGAAAGCCTCCTTGTGCAGTCCAGGCAGGAATATCCAGCCGATTCCCTGCTGCACTCAATAATCGAACATCACTTTACAGAACTGGAAAACCTGAGATACGAGGAAATAGCCAGTAAATTGAAGATAACCGTTAAAGACGTTGTTGAAAAAAGTAACATGATCCAGAACCTGGACCCCTTCCCCGGGCAGAGGTATTCCTCGAAAAAAACAACATATATCATCCCCGAAGTGGATGTACAGTATATCGATGACGAGATCATCGTTACGTTGAACGATGACTGGGTGCCCTCCATAAGGGTCAGTTCCTATTATGCCAACCTGCTCAAGAAAAAAAACATTGAAAAAAAACTGAAGGAATATATTCAGGAAAAAATGCAGTCGGCCCGTTACCTTATCAAGAACGTCAGCAGCAGGCGGGACACTATACTCAGGGTAGTGCGGGCCATCATGGAACATCAAAAGGATTTTCTTGTGAGGGGGCCGGGCAATCTCAATCCTCTTACGCACGCGGTGATCGCAGAGGAAGTGGACCTGCATGAATCAACTGTCAGCAGGACAACTACAAATAAGTACGTACAGACCCCCTGGGGGGTATACGAGTTAAAATATTTTTTCGTTAGCAGGGTGCAATCCGAATCCAGTACGGATTATTCATCGGACAGGGTAATGAGCCTTATAAAGGACATCGTGGCACAGGAAAAAACCGATAAACCTTACAGCGATGAAGAGATACTGGACCGCCTGGAAAAGACGGGTATAAAGATGGCGAGAAGAACTGTGGCCAAGTATCGCGATCTGCTGCAAATCCCGTCTTCCGGCAAGAGGAAGAAACTAAATATGATTAAATCAGAGGGAGCCCAATGAACATCTCAATTACTGGTCGACACATGGATATCTCCAAAAGCCTTAAAAGTTATGCAGAAAAAAAGATCCGTAAACTGGAGAAGTATTTTCACCAGCTTATCGATGCCAGCCTGGTAATGTTCATAGTAAAGCAGGATCATATCACAGAGTTGCTGGTCAACGGTGACGGGGTTCAATTCTTTGCATCAGTAAAAGCCGGGGACATGTATTCATCAATTGATCTTTTAATGGATAAAATGGAAAACCAGATAGTGCGTTACAAGGAAAAACACTCGGGACACAAGGCAACATCCCTTGGGGAGCTTGCCCTTATGCAGCAGACCACTGAGCGGGGTGTTGATGTGGAGCTTACGCAGGCCAGCACCAAGCCCATTGATGAAACAGAGGCTTTCCTCGAGATGAAGGACGACGGTATGGAATTCATGCTGTTCAAGAAAGGTATACAGCAGATGGACAGCAACATCGATTATGCCAACAGGAATTACGCACTGATATTCAAGAATGAAAAAGGGTATAAGCTTGTAGAGATACCTTTTGAACTTATCCAGAAAAATGATTATGAAGTATCTAAATTCATGGAATACAATATTGATGTGGTTGATGATTCACCGGCAAACCCGGTGATAAAGCTTAACCAGCAGGATACATGCTGCAGTATTGCTGATCTGACTATTGATGAAGCAATTGAACAACTTGTTGACAACAAATACGGTTTTCTGCCATTCTTTAACAGGGAAACCAGTTCACTGAATATTGTATATAATAACGGCAAGTCAATCGAAGTGGTTGTCCCCGCATTCTAATTGCTGGTTTGTACAAGCAGGATTATGAAAAAAAAACAGATCCGAATAAAAGACCTGGTGGAATATTCCGGTAAAATTGACCTGCAGCTTATGCTGGTTGCCGGGAGTTCCGGCCTTAACAAGGAAATATCAGTTGGTGAAATAAATCGGCCGGGATTAAGCCTGGCCGGATTTTTTGATTTTTTCGCATATGACAGGATACAGATCTTTGGCCTGGGAGAAACAGCTTTCCTGAAGAATGCTGACAGGGAACGGCGCGGGGAAATATATTCCGAATACTTTTCTTACGATGTACTGTGTTGTGTGTTTACACACGAAGAGTATCCTGATGAGTTGTTCACAGAGTTCGCGCAGAAAAATAATGTACCCGTGTTTGTTACCAGGCATAAAACAACAAGGTTTATCAGCCTGTTGAATCACGTGATCGAGAACTCCTTTGCCCCTGCAGCCAGTATTCACGGTACCCTGGTGGATGTGTTCGGGCTGGGGGTCCTTTTGTTAGGCAAGAGCGGTGTTGGGAAAAGCGAATGCGCCCTTGAACTGGTAGAACGGGGCCAGAGACTTGTTGCGGATGATGTTGTTGAAGTAACGAAGATTGACGAGTCTCTCATCATGGGTAACGGGTCAGAAGTGATACGTCATCACATGGAGATACGGGGACTGGGTATCATAAACGTGAAGGACATATTCGGGATACGATCGGTGAGAAATCGAAAACGAATAGAACTGGTATGCACGCTTGAGGAATGGGATCCTGATACTCACTACGACAGGCTGGGGATAGACGAGAGCAGTTATACCATCCTTGATATCGATTTGCCATACCTGGTAATACCTGTAAGACCCGGCAGAAATATACCCATTATAATCGAGACAGCGGCACTTAACGAAAGGCTTAAGAAAATGGGGATTTTTTCTGCGCGGGAACTGGATATGAAGATACAAGAATGGATGCAAAAGGAGAACAGGCTTACCGATGATTGAAAAAGAGGTGATGGTAAAAAGTGATGCCGGGGTTCATGCTCGCCCTGCAATGATGCTCGTACGTGAAGCTATGAAATACCCGTGCGAAGTTTTTCTTATAAAAGATGAAGTCGAGGCAAACGGTAAATCCATCATGTCAGTACTGGGGCTTGCCATTACCTCGGGTTCTCAGCTGACCGTGCGGGCTCACGGTGAGCAGGAAACAGAAGCCGTGGATACGCTTACCAGGCTGATAGAAAACGATTTTCAGCTTAAATAACGGAGAGCGATGTATCGTTATGAATACAAAAACAAAGAAAGGACTTGGGCAGAAAACGGGAGCGGCACTTCTGTTATTGTGTTTCCTTTCGGCAGTGATTTTCGTGACTTTTCCTGCTTCACGAACGCAGGCACAGGCTGTAGATGATGCTCCCCTGACCAGGGAGGAAGAGCATGAGACCATGGTATTGCTTCAGCAGAAAAAAGATCCCCTATTTGCGGGTATACTGTCGATGTACATGCCGGGCCTCGGACAATACTATAGTGGCGAACTTGCGAAAGGTACGGCATTTCTTATGACCGAGTACACCCTTTTGCTGGGATCGTTGCTGTATTTCCTGGATTTTAACTTCTCAGCCGGGGGTGATTCCGGCTTTAATCTCGGGGTTGACGCCAAGAGGACGGATCTTGGTGTAGTGTCAACTGAGAGGAAAAATGTTTTTATGGGTATGATCTCAGTACTTCTTATTATCCACGCCTATAACATAAGTGATGCCGTTCAGTCTACCAAGAATTATAATGCCTGGCTGGAGGAAGAACGATTCAGGGTAAGAAAAAAATATCCCGATATCCAGATGAGTTATAGTGAAAATGGAGGGTTCTTCATTGGATTTACCACGCGTATGTAAATATGTAATGGTACTTTTTGTACTGGTATCATGTGTGATTATGATTATCATGGCGGTACCAGTTGAGGCCGCTTACGGGAACACCCCCGTGGAACGATCTGAAAAAAGTAATATTCTTTCTGATTCTGAAGATCCGTTTCCCTATGTTCCCCATCGAAAAGATCCTTTCGTGGCGGGTGTTCTTTCCTGGTCATGGACCGGACTGGGGCAGTTCTACGCGCAGGATTACGCGAAGGGCTCACTGTTCCTCATGTCGGACATGGCGCAAAAAGGTCTTTTCCTCTACATGCTGTTCCATCTTTCTGACAAGTACCAGTCCGAGGGTGAGATAGTGAACTGGACTGACATGAGTGTTCAGGACAGGGGATTGATCATTGGGCTTACCTTTTCCATTCTTGTTACGAAGGTACTTTGCGTGATCGATGCAGTTGACTCGGCCATGGACTATAACCGGGAGGTATATTATCCTTACTGGCGCAAAAAGCAGAATATCGATGTATCATATAATCCGGATTCCGGCAATGTTAACCTTTCCGTAAAGAGAAGATTCAATTTTTAAATGAAAACAATTCAAATAGTATTCATTACGATTATCCTTGTGTGCCTTTTCTGTATACCAGCAGGTGCCGCCGAAGTGAAATATGAGTCAGTGCAATTCCAAGAGAATGACCTGGTTGTACAGTTTACCATCACAAAATTTCATCGAAATGATCTCGCAGAAGCCGTAAAAAGGGGGATCGAGGGAAAGGTCATATATTTATTTGAGATAGTGGAAGACCCGGCATTACCCCTTATGAAAAAGAAGGTGCTGGTACGAAGACGCATCACCAGGACAGTTAAATATGATTTTTTCAAGCAGGCTTTCGTGGTGTATGAAAAGGATGTTCCCCATTACCTTTATAATAATGAATCGTTATTGAGTTTTCTTTTTTATTCACATGTATTTGTGCTTAATGATGTGAAACGATACAGTGATCGGGATTGCTACGTGCGGTCGAGGGTGGAATTTACGTCAATGAAACTGTATTTCCCAATAAATTATATTTTTGAATACATTATCGGGCTCTGGGATTTTGATACCGGCTGGCAGGAGGGGCCCGGGCTTCGCTCGGTCAGTGCCAATTAAGATCATGAGTACAGGTACATATACGGTTTGCCAGGTAAAATGATGCCAGATAATGAAAAGCAACAAAAACGAATGAAGGGTGGATACCTTCGTCGTCCCCGTCCGCAGGATGTACTGTTTCTGCTGGGTGTATTCGTTTTTACCGCCATCATGCTGTTAAGTCTCTATCCCCGGTACCAGGAAGGTGAGATCGGCAGGAACTTCTTCCTGTATACCGTCATGCTGGTACCCCTTATCGCTGCCATATATTTTCTTGTTATTTCGTTCCGCTCCCAGATAAGGCAACAGGATTCAGAAATTTCAACCAGTATACGTCTGAAAATCGCAATAGCACTGATATTCGTGGCCATTCTGCCGTCAATACCCATAATAATCATTTCAAATAACATGATCAATACTACTATCAGTGAGCTTATAACGGGGAAGACTGCAATAGCCCTTGAAGAGGCTATCGAGATGTCCCAGGAGGCCCTCCAGGAGGATATTGAAGAAGTAAAGCGTGAATTACAGTTGATACGATACAATATTGATAAAGGGATCTATTCCATCTCGTATTACAGGAACCAGTATGCTGAATTTCTCAGTACAAACAAAGATCCATCTTATTACCTGGTAACGGGGCACCTCCTTCCATCTTCCGGGCATAACAATAAAGTATCGTTTAAAACTGTTCCATACCAGGAGTATGAAAATGATGACCTGGAAAAGTTGAGAACATTTTTCCAGGTAACCTCCCCGGGGAAAGAGGTGCGTGTTGACAGGTTATCCATCAATGGCAAAACGGTGATCGCCGCCCATACCCTGTATGGGAAAACACTGCTGGTCTTATACAGTTATATTTCACGTGAAAAGGTGGAACGGCTTTCAATCTTTGAGAAAACGTACGGCAATTATCGACAACAGGAATTCTTGAAACCGTATTTCCAGACCGGGGTGGGGATTGCCCTTATTACCATATCACTGGTAATAATAGTAATAGCGGCCATCATAAGCTTTGTGCTTTCGAAGAGTATTTCCCGTCCTGCATTTGAACTGGTGGATGCCGCAAAGCGGGTTGCTTCAGGTGATTTTTCTGTCAAGTTGAAAAGGGAGGAAAAAGACGAGATGACACTTCTGTTCAACTCGTTTAACAGGATGGTTGAAGAGCTGGATCACGGAAGAAAGGTGATGTACCAGACCCAGAAGCTCCAGGCGTGGAGGGATATTGCAAGAAAGCTGGTACACGAGATAAAGAACCCCCTGACCCCTATACGCCTTTCTGCCGAAAGGATCTACCGGCGGTACAATGAAGGACACCGGGAATTTGATACCATAGTCAGGGAAGGCACCACAACCATTGTTGAAGAAGTGAACGTGCTGATGAGGCTGCTGTCAGAGTTTTCCAGGTTCGCGCGGTTGCCGGAGATACAACCGGAATACCAGTCGTTGAATACTATCGTGGAAAACTGTGTACACTTCTTCAAGGGACATGAAAAGATACATTTTATTATTGAACTTGACCAATCGATGCCAGAGCTTTACGTGGACAGGGGGTTGATCCGCCAGTCGTTGACAAACCTTTTGCAAAATGCCATTGATGCCAGCAATGACGAAGGCGATATCGAGGTACGGACAATGTACGTGGATGAACCCGAAAACAGGCTTGCCAGGATCATGATCCGCGATCAAGGTACGGGCATCAGGCAGGAGGACCTGGCAAATATTTTTGAGCCAACTTTTTCCACGAAGGAAGATGGTACCGGACTCGGGTTGACAATTGTAGAAAAGATAATTATTGAACATGGTGGACGCATCTATTGTGAATCCGAATTTGGTAAAGGAAGCGAATTCATCATCGAGTTACCTGCATAACGGAGGACATTACGTATGGCGAAGATCCTTATAGTTGACGACGAAACACATATACTCTCCACCCTGAGTGCAATTTTGCAGGACGAGGGGCATATCGTGTACACTGCCGAGACGGGTAACGAGGCCCTTCATTTTTTACGCAATAACGAGTGCGAAGTAGTATTCCTGGACGTGTGGCTGCCGGATATTGACGGTATAGAGATCCTTGGTAACATACGGCAAACCAGGCCCGATACGGCGGTGATCATGATCTCGGGTCACGGGTCAATAGACATCGCGGTACGCTCAACGAAAATGGGGGCATATGATTTTCTTGAAAAACCCCCATCAATGGAGAGGGTGCTCACGTCACTGAATAACGCCCTTGAGAAGGTTCGACTCAAGCGGGAAAACATCCAGTTGAAGCAGAATATCATGATCGAAGATGAGATGATCGGGGAATCTGCACCCATAAGGGAGGTGAAAAAAGTAATACAAACAGCCGCTTCAACAAATGCCAGGGTCTTTATAACCGGTGATAATGGTACCGGTAAGGAGCTGGTGGCAAAGGCCATTTACCGGAAATCACAGCGAAATGACCAGCCCTTTGTGAAGGTGAACTGCGCGGCCATACCTGACGAGTTGATAGAGAGTGAGCTGTTTGGTCATGAAAAGGGATCTTTTACCGGGGCGGTGTCAAGAAGACTGGGCAAGTTTGAGCTTGCACACAAGGGAACCCTTTTCCTTGACGAGGTCTGTGACATGAGCCAGAGTGCCCAGGCAAAGGTGTTGCGTGTGCTGCAGGAACAGGAATTCGAACGTGTGGGGGGCAATGATGTCATCAGTGTTGACGTACGGGTTATCTCGGCAACAAATATTGACATAAAGGAAGCCATAGAAACGGGTCAATTCAGGGAGGATCTCTATTACAGGTTGAATGTTATCCCTATACACGTGCCTTCGTTGTCTGAACGGGTCAAGGACATACCGCTGCTGGTGGACTATTTCCTGAAAAAGAGTACCAGCGAACACGGCCTTGGCGATAAGGAAATATCCGAGGATGGAATGGACTTTTTAATGGAACATCCATGGCCGGGGAATGTTCGTGAATTGAAAAACATTGTTGAGCGACTTGTTATAATGGTACAGGGTGAGGTGATCACCGTTGATGATATAAAAAAGCATATAAGTTCATATGATTATGAAGATACCATTTCAAAGGACCTTTCAACATTGAAGAAGGCGAGAGAAGAATTTGAAAAAGAGTATATAATCCAGGCCCTGAAAAAACATGATAAGAATGTCTCCGAAACAGCAAGGGCACTGGGAATAGAAAGAACAAATCTTCACAGAAAGATTAACCAGTATCATCTTGATATTGACAAACTTTGAATCAGCATACACCAGGGGATACACATACATGAAGGACACCATATACAGGGACCTGGGTGCGCACCTTGCACCCGGGAAAAACAGGTTGCCATTTTTGCTGGCAAGGAATGACCGGCAGCGGGATTATCTAAAGGACTGGCTGTCTTCAGCCGCACCCGTAAGATCCACGGATAGAAAGGACGCCCCGCCGGCTGCACCGGTGGTGGAAGAACCCGAAACCATTGAACAACTGAACCAGGTAATACTTGACTGCGGCAGGTGTCCCGGCGCGGGTGAAAAAAAATGCGGGGCAGGGAGTGGCGAAAATGGCGCCATGATAATATTAAACGCCCCGTCAATGATATCCTCGTTCGAAAAGAAACAGTTCAAGACCGAATCCGTTGAGCTTCTCAGGAAGATGCTTGCTGCAATTGACCTTGAGTTCAAGTTATGCTATATAACCAACCTGTTGAAGTGTGAACCTTCCGAAGCACTTCACCGGCCCAGCACCATGTTCGTGGAGTGCCAGCACATTTTGAAAAAGGAGCTTGAGCTTATACGGCCACGGGTGGTAATGGTGTTCGGTGAGATCATTCCCCTGCAAAAAATTGTTCATGAAAGCGAGGGAATTTCGTGGTTCACTATAGACCATCCAATTACCCTCATAAAAAATCCAGATTTGAAACGAAAGGCATGGAATACGCTTCAACTGGTCAAGGCGGAAATGAACCGCTCATGAACGAGTTCTCAGCCGAAAGAAGTGTTCCCCGTTACGCAGATGTATACGTGGGGTACCCGGTGGAGGGAAGCTTTACCTACCAGGTTCCCGAACACCTGGATGTTCGACCCGGCATGCGGGTGAAAGTGCATTTCAGGAACAGGATGACACGCGGCTATGTGCATCATGTGCATGACCAGGCACCTGACGTTCCGAAATTGAAATTTTTGGATGATGTCATCGATGATGCACCCGTATTCGATCACCGCCTTGTTGACCTGGCCCGTTACATGGCAAATTCTTACGTGTGCGAGACCGGTGAGGCCATGTCGATGGCCCTGCCTTCTGGTGAAAAGCCATCCAGTCGTTTCAAGCATCCTTTCGACGCACCACAGCAGACCGGGGTGCATCTTACCGAAGGGCAGCAGAATATATACGAGAATATACTGGCAAAAAAAAACGAGGGCCGGATGGTTCACCTGCTCTATGGTATCACCGGGAGTGGTAAAACCGAGATATATATCAAGCTGGCACAGAAGGCGATCGAAGAGGGGCGTTCTGTTATCTACCTGGTTCCGGAAATATCCCTGTCTTCCCAGATATACCAGAGGCTTTACCAGGTTTTTGGAGAGCAGCTTGTTGTGTATCACAGCCATCTGACCAAAAACCAGAGGTTGTACAACTGGAAGCGCTTTTTTTCGGGTGAAGTGAAGATCGTCATAGGTACCCGTTCGGCCATATTCCTCCAGGCACCCGATACAGGGCTTATCATAATAGACGAGGAGCATGACAGCTCTTACAAGGAGCACAGTACACCAAGGTACAACGCAAGGCGCCTGGCATTTTACCGCGTACAGGCTGAAAACTCCATGCTTTTGCTGGGATCGGCTACCCCGTCGGTGGAATCACTCTACGCGGGAGAACGTGGCCAGCTGATCCTTCATCGCCTTGAAGAGCGCTTCGGAAAGGCCACCCTGCCGCAGCTTGAGATCGTGAAACTGCATTCTTCAAGGCCCGAGAAGATGATCTCTCCAGTCCTTACCCTGTATACAAAGAAGGCGGTAGAGCGCAACCAGCAGGCAATACTTCTTTTGAATCGCAGGGGCTTTTCACCGGTAGTGGTCTGCGACGAATGCGGACACGTGCTTGAATGCCCGTCATGCAGTATAAGCCTCACCAGCCATGGAAAGGATTCGTTACTCTGCCATTATTGCGGGTTTCGCAGAACACTTCCCCACACCTGTCCCGAGTGCGGTTCCGAGGACCTGGTGAAGCTTGGATCTGGAACACAGCGGCTTGAAGAAGTCATACAGAACGTGTTCCGGGATTCTGCCATATTCAGGCTTGACCATGACAGCGCGAGAAAAAAAGGAGCCGTCTACGAACTTATGGAGAAAATGAAGAATGGTGACGTGAATATACTCCTGGGAACGCAGATGGTGGCCAAGGGATTCGATTTTCACAATGTATCGGTAGTTGGCATTATCCTGGCAGACGTGGGGATGAATTTGCCGGATTTCAGGGCGCAGGAGAGGATATTCTCTCTTCTTATGCAGGTTTCGGGCAGGTGCGGCCGGGGAGACATCCCTGGAAAAGTGGTGGTGCAGACGTTGAATGAGGAGCAGCCGGTTTTTGATTTTCTGAGAAAACATGATTACATGGGCTTTTACCGGTACGAACTTGAAGCAAGAAGGGCACTGGGCTATCCCCCCTTTGCAAGACTGGCAAGGTTACTTGTGCGCGGTATGCGCGAGGACCGTGTTATTGAGGCGGTGCAATGGTGTGCGGATAT
The DNA here is from genome assembly GCA_964345775.1 of uncultured Leptospiraceae bacterium. Classification (GTDB taxonomy): domain Bacteria; phylum Spirochaetota; class UBA4802; order UBA4802; family UB4802; genus M55B154. The sequence goes on from CAYFSO010000032.1 coordinate 21,222, forward strand.
GGCAAAAAAGGCAATAACAGTTGAAAACCTTCCTGTTCAGCTTGTTGGGCCTTCGCCTGCGCCCCTTACAAAAATTGCAAAGAACTACAGGCATCATATTATACTAAAAAGTACCGCAACATCTCACCTGGCCAAACTGGCATACCACGTGAAAAAGAACCTGGCGTACAGTGATGTATACCTGGAGATCGATATCGATCCTTATGATCTACTGTGAAAGGCTCATTTCTCTTCCAGGACGATCTTGTTGCCCCTGATCGTAATGTAATAGGTGTCATCGGTTTCCTGCAGGCGTTCCAGCAGCTGGAATGAAGGGGAGCGTTTGAACTTGGCGGGCATTCTCCCGTTACGAACCCTGCAGTAAAGGCCGTCGGGCTTGCTGTAGTTGAGGCTTGTCTCGTCCAGCTCTTCCTCTTCTCCGGTAGAGAGGGTGATGTATATATTTTCGAAGAAACTGAACCCTTCAACACGAACCCCGGTCACAAAGACGGGTGTGTCTTCAACAACGATGGGATATACATAGTCATCGTAATGAAGAACGTACTCACCATCGGCGGTCACATCCACAGAGCGGTTGAAAAAATCGATAATCCTCTGGTTGGTGAAGGGCTCTCCCTCGTGATACCAGTTCCCTTCGGCGTCAATACGTATTTCTTCTATCCTTTCGCCGGATTCCATCAGGTTCTTAATGTATTCGGGTATTTCCGGGTATTCCTCACTCATAAGCCATTATCCCATTATTCCATAGACAGATCTTTTTCGTATGCCTCCATGGCAACTTTCCTGTTGATACGGGTTTCCTCCCGGGAGGGATCCAGCTCAAGTGACTGGGTAAAGAACTGCAGCGATTTCTTGTAGTTATTCTGCTTGTAATAGCATTTCCCCAGGTTGTGGTACGCTTCTGCCATGAGGCTGTCATCACTTGTTGCCTGTAATGCCTGGTGAAAAAGCTCAATGGCATCATCGTACATGTTCTTTTTCATAAACACCGTTCCCAGGGACAGCAGGGCCTGGGGATCTCCCGGCTGTATGAGCAGTGCTTTCTGGATGGAATTCCTGGCCTTTTCAAGAGACTCTTCTGTATCCCGGTTTGCCAGGATGATCCCCCTGTTGATATACGCCTTTCGTGCAAGGTCGTTGTCACCCTTTATCTCGATTGCCCGGTCAAAGGCGTCAATAGCGTATTGGTGCTGGTTTTTCCTGTAATAGATGGTGCCGAGCTTGAACTGTGCTTCCTGGATGTTGGGCCATCGCCTCAATATCTGCACGTATTGGTCCATGGCCTCGTTGTAATGGCCTTTTTCGTAATACATGTTGGCGATGGCAAGAAGGGGGTCAGGGTTATCAGGATTCAGGTTTGCCGCCCTGTTCCATGTTTCAACCGCCTTTTCAGGCATTCCCGCGTGATTGTAAGTGATACCCAGGTTGTACAGAGCCGTGTCGTCTTTTGGATTTATGGAAAGCGCCTTCTGGTACATCCGGATGGCATCCCTGAACTGTTGCTGGTCGTCCAGGATGTTACCCATGTTAAGATAGGCGATCCGTGCGTTTTCCGAGGCGGGCTCAATGGTCGTGATCTTCTTGTAGTAATCATAGGCCCGGTCCAGTTTCCCTTTCCTGTAATACAGCTCCGCGATACGGGAGAGAACCCGCACGTTGTTTTGCTGCATGGGTTTCAGTCGTTCATATAATTCAATACTTTTATCGTATTGCTGCATGGAGGCATATGCTTCACCGAGATTCTCTATCAGGTTTACGTTTTCGGTGCCCAGCGCCTCTGCCTTGTGAAAGGCCTCCAGCGCCTTTTCGGGCTTATCCTGCTTGAGGTACACTATACCAAGGTTATAATGAAACAGTGGGTCATCGGTGTTCATCTTTGCGGCCATGGAAAGGTATTTTTCTGCCAGCTGGTAATCACGCCTGTTGGTAAAGATATTCCCCAGGCGTCCGTATGCCCGTGAAGCGATTGTGCCAGACTGGTCAAGGGCACCGGCCTTTTTCAGGTAGTCAATGGCAGAAACCTCGTCCCCCGTCTTCAGCAGGGCAAGTGCCATGTTATAGTGGGCGGACGGGTTGTCTTCGCCGGCGTCAATTGCCCGGCGATACGCCTTTACCGCGTCCTGGTAATTCCCGGTCTCATACATAATGTTGCCCCTGAGAAGCAGGTATTCGAAGGTGCCGGGATACTGGTCAAGGGCCTCGTTGATGGTACCAAGTGCCCTGGAGTATTCACCCTTATGCCTGTATGCCAGGGCCAGGTTCTTCAGGGCAGCTCCGCTTTCGGGATTGTACTTTAATGCACGCGTGAATGCCTCAATGGCCTGTGCGTATTTACCCTGCTTATCATGGATCATTCCTGTATAGGTGAGGGCTATTGCCTTTTCCCTGTCAGGGGCATCTGACTGCACTACCTCGGTAAACTCGGCAATGGCATCACGGTAGAATTTCTTCTCGTAGCTCTGTTTTCCCTGCTTTAGATGCGGGTTGGTCAGTTCTTTGTCGGGTATTTCAAGAGAATCTCCCTTTGAAACAAACAGGTCGTCCCCTGTTACTTTTGAAGATGGAAGAAAAGATTGCGGCTCGTTGTAGATAAACGTTACTGCAATCACAGCGGCTATGGCAACCGCGGCTGCTATGGAGGCGATAATGGCGGGATGCGGTTTTTTTCTGCCTTCGCCGGTGATCTGGAACCGGTTTTTCTGGATCCCTTCTGTGGTATTATCCTGGTCTTCCCGGGAAATGGAAAACCTGTTTTTTTTAATTGCTGCCACCTCCCCTTGTTTCCTCCTTGTCAGGTTTTAGCTCCTTCTTCTTGACGGCATCAAGGATACCATTGATAAACTGCCCGGAGTTTTCACCGCCGTACAGCTTGCCCAGTTCTATGCCTTCGTCGATAGTTACCGCGTGAGGTATGTGCTCAAGGTAACAGAGGGCATATATGGATATCCTGAGAATGGATTTGTCCACCGGGCTGATCCGTTCAAATTTCCAGTTCCTGGAATGCCTGTTAATAAGATCGTCAATTTCAGGGAGATGCTCAATAGTACCTTTTATAAGGGTGATGGTGAAATCCCTGATGTCATCAGGTATTTCCCTGTCAACCCATTCAAGGGGGAGGAGATCATCAACATCCGTTTGTACGGATTCGTACATGTAAAGAGCCTGTAACGCGTATTCACGCGCTTTTCTTCTGTGTCCCATGTGTTTTAACTACTTGCTTATCTGGCGGTAAAGTTGGGCCATTTCAATGGCTGACATGGCGGCATCAAATCCCTTGTTCCCGGACTTTGTCCCCGCCCTTTCAATTGCCTGTTCAATGGTATCTGTTGTGATAACCCCGTATATAACAGGGATGGCTGCCCCTATCCCCACCTGTGCGACGCCCTTGGATACCTCGGCTGCCACGTAGTCAAAATGCGGGGTAGACCCCCGAATGACCGCGCCCAGGCATATAACGGCGTCATACTTGCCGGATTCAACAAGTTTACGGGTTATGGCGGGAATTTCAAATGCTCCCGGAACCCAGGCAACGGTGATGTGGTCCTCGGCGGCATTGTTGCGTTTAAGACAGTCAAGCGCACCGCCCAGGAGTTTCTGGGTGATAAATTCGTTAAATCGAGATGTAACAATGGCTATCTTTAACCCGGAGGCATCAAGTTTCCCTTCAAGTACGTTCATGTAATTCCTCGAAATAGTATCTTTAATACTTCTGTGTATATACTCGTTTCGCAGAGCAGGCCAAGTCAAGCGTTTTTTTGGTTGTGTATATATTGCAAAGGTAGCTTCTCAAAAATAGGGGGCCACCCCGCCGAAGGCGGGGCGGCACTCTGGTTTTTTCAGTAGTTAGCAGCAAAAGCATTTATTGTGCCCCCTGAAAATGAGAAGCTACTTGCAAAGGCAGGGAGAAAAGAGTGAGCAATGAGAAGTGAGCAGTAAAAAATCTGTTCACTCTTCACCTCTCATTGCTCACTTAATAATTATTTCGACATGCTGGCCTGTACGAATTCCAGTGTTTTTCGAACGTCATCTTCGAAGAAGCATTTCAGGCCTTCTTTCCATGAGCCGTCCTCCAGTTCTTTGCGTATACGTTCGGCGAAAGGGCGGCGAACACAGAGCTTCAGCGGTGTAAAGGCGTTGCCCGGGTTGTTCTTGAAGAGGCTGATCATGTTCTTCGCATGCTCTATCAGCTTGTCTTCTTCAACGATCTGGTCGATCATTTCCATTTCCTTTGCCTGCTCGACACCTGCCATCAGGCCGAAAAGCATCACGTCCCTGAACTTCTTGTCGCTGTCCAGCCCGAAACGAACCAGGTTATACTGGGCAATAGACAGGGGCAGGCCTATCTTGATCTCGCTCATGCCTATCTTGATCTTTGGGTGGTTCTTCATGACACGATAGTCACAGGCCATGGCAAGGATCATGCCGCCGGCCACGGTATGGCCGTTAAGCGCGGCTATAACCGGTTTTTCGCACATGAAAAGGTCCAGTAAGATCTCTTCTTCAAAGTCAAAAAAGCTGCACACTTCTGCATGGTCCTTGAAACTGAGAAACATGGGAAGGTCAAAACCGGACGAGAAGAATTTGCCTTCACCGGTAAGAATGATGCCCTTTACAGAGTCATCTGCTTCTGCTTCTTTCACGTACTTACCCAGGTCCTTCACCACCGTGTCGGTAAGGGCATTGGTTTTGCCGTCTTTCAGGGTAAGAATACACACGTTGTCTTCAATTTTGCGTTCGATCATAAAAAGGCCTCCATAGGGTGTATAGTATGATAAATGCTGAAATAATTTGCATCGAGTATCTGCCCATTGTGGGCTGCAGTAAAATTTGCACAAGTAAAAAATTGTTCTTGTTGTTTTCCTGCAAGGATTTACCGCGGCATCCAGGATGCGCTCGGTAACCGGCGCGAAGGAATTAGTGAAGAGTGAAAAGTGAGGAGTGAAGGGTTAAAAGACGTTCAGGGTAAATATGAATTGACATTTCACCATTAAATTAAGATATACAGAGACATAAATTATTTTAAAATAGTGTAGACATGCAAACGCATGTGTAGTAATATCGGTTCTACTATATCAATTAACGGGGTTGTCCTAAATGAAAAAATTAAATACCGATATTCTGTGTGGTGATTGCCTTGATGTATTAAAAAGCTATCCGGATAATTTTTTCGATTTGATTGTAACATCACCACCTTATGCAGATAGTCGTAAAAATACATATGGCGGTATCCATCCTGATGATTATGTGAAGTGGTTTTTACCAAGAACTGAGGAATTTCTGCGGGTATTAAAACCAACCGGAACATTCATATTAAATATTAAAGAAAAAGTTATGAATGGTGAACGACACACATACGTAATCGAGTTGATACTCGAGATGAGGCGTCAGGGCTGGCTATGGACCGAGGAATTTATCTGGCATAAAAAAAATTGTCATCCCGGGAAATGGCCAAACAGGTTCCGTGATGCCTGGGAAAGATGTTTGCAATTTAATAAAAATAGAAAATTCAACATGTACCAGGAAGAGGTAATGGTGCCAATGGGTGATTGGGCAAAAACCAGGTTAAAAAACCTTGGGAAGAATGATATAAGACGTTACGATTCTCAGGTTGATAGTGGATTTGGGAAAAACATATCAAACTGGGTGGGCAGAAAGATGGCGTATCCTTCAAATGTTTTACACCTGGCTACTGAAACATCAAACAAAAATCATAGTGCAACTTTTCCCAGGTCATTACCTGAATGGTTTATTAAGCTTTTTACAAAAGAATTTGACTGGGTACTTGATCCTTTTTCAGGTTCTGGTACAACTTGTGAAGTAGCCCACTCTTTAAGAAGAAATTCTGTTGGTATTGAGATTGTCCCGGAATATACTGATATGGCAAGAGGGAGAATTCCACAGAAAGAATATCTGGTAATGGAGAAGAAAGAGAAGTATGGCTGATATTCTATATAATGATATTATTGATTATATACAGAGTAATATTGATGACTTTCATAACAAGCGGAT
>CAYFSO010000033.1:0-27110 GCA_964345775.1 uncultured Leptospiraceae bacterium
GCTACTGCTTACAGCGCCTTTTTCTTATCTACCAGTCTTCACCAGCTCTTTTTATCATAATCAACTTTTTAAGTGAAACAGGTGAATTCAGAAGGCTCAGCAGCAATGTCAGCGTCGAAATATCCACCAGGATGAAGACCTACGTTGAAAACGAGAAGGTTGTTCTGCAGCTGGCAATGGAAAAGGGACTGATCAAGCACTACGACCCCGAGGTACTGACAGATATTATCATCGGCCTCTTCAATGGACTCATCCTGATAATAAAGATCAATGAACAAATACGACATGGAGAGCTTTCCGATAGTGATCTTTTTGACAAAATGAAGGTCAGGATCGATCTTGCGGAAGAATTGCTGGGCACCATACTGGAAGGGGAAAAGGGATCCAAATAGGAATAATTCAATTAACAGGCTCAACCAACCCGCCAACTGTACCACCATTATTTCATCAATTCCTGTATATCCTCACATTCCATGTCCTGGCAAATCACGTAAAATAAAAGCCCCGTGCCGCTTGAAGATTCCTTCACCCGAAGCAGGGCAGCCCTGGCATCTTCCCTGAAAAGTGCAACAAGCGTACCGGTATCGAGTTGTGCCGGTGTACCGTACATTTTCTTCATCTGCACAAGTCTTTCGTCGAATGCCTTTTGCATATCCTCCACGTCAGCCTTGGCAATAAGTGAATACAGCCTCTCATTCCTGAAATCCATTAAAAGGGCGTGATCCCTGAAATTGCCGCATACAACCTTGTTCTGCCGTGTGAATTTCATACAGTTGCTTCCCTCTACTATGTTGTTCACCTGGTCGGTTGTCATGTTAAGGGTAATGCCGTGAAAAGCAAATTTCTGAATTCCGGCAAAGAGCAGTATGGTAAAAACTAAAGCTGTGATCAATATAACATGTATCAATTTTCCTGGTTTCATGAGTACCTCGTGTATTCATTTTATTATTCATTTTACGATGATTGAATATTTTGATAATGGCAACTGAATAGTTACACCTTTTGTTATTATGACTGAACCCCCTTCACGCAAAAGAATTGACAAAAAGTTTGACCTGTATTAACAACATACGAAACAAAAGCGTTACGCGGAGGTGGGCATGAATGTAACATTACCCTGGGGTAAAGAAAAAATAACCGTAGAAGTACCTGATACCTGGAACGTGATCTTCCCGAAAGAACGGGGGAAAGCAAAGAAACAAACGGGCACAGAGGCGAATATCGTCAAGAAGTCCTTACAGGAACCTGTTGAAACATATCCTCTCAACAAGATGAAACTGCGGGGGAAAAAGGTTATCATCGTGGTTGATGACAACACCAGGCCTACTCCCGCCCACAAGTTCATGCACGTCATCCTGGACACCCTTGAAAAGGCGGGGGCCTCGTTAAAAAAGGTCACCATTATCCCCGCACTGGGCATACATACACAGATGTCCGAAGAGGAGATGGCCGAAAAGGTTGGAGCGAAAAACCTGAAGAAAGTCAACTGGGAAAACCACGACGCCTTCGACGAAGGATTGAACCGCTTTTTCGGGAATACCAGCAGGGGTACCCCGGTGTATCTGAACAACGCCATCGGTGACGCAGACCTTGTCATCTCGGTGGGGGTGGTTGAGCCACATCTGTGGGCGGGGTTCGGCGGGGGCATGAAGAACATACTCCCCGGCGTGGCATCCGCCGACACCATAGGCACACATCATTCCATCATCGCAGAGCCCCCATACCGGTTCAACCGTGTAGGGATGGAACCCTCCGAGAACTCCTTCCGGCAGGATCTTGAAGAGACGCGGGGCATGATCAAGGCGGAGATATTCTGTGTGAACGTCATACTTGACCATGATAAAAACATCATTGCTTCGTTCGCCGGTGACCCAATAAAGTGCCACCGGGCAGCCATCGAGTTCGATAAGAACCATGCGGGTGTAATACTGGAAGAGCAGGTAGACGGCATCATATGCAACTCCAACCCCATGGACATCAACTTCAAGCAGAGCATGAAGTGTGTGGGTAATTCACTGCCTGCCCTGAAACCGGGGGGCACCGTGATGGCCTTCATGAGGGCAGAACGTGGGCTGGATGATATACCCATGCCGGAAGATTCCAAGCCGTTATGGCTTGTAAAGACAATACTCAGGGTGCTGGGCCCCGCCCGAGTGCTGGGGTTTCTGGAGAAAGTCAAACCGGGTCTTGACGTGGAACAGAAATTTCTCACCTATTACTCAATGCAGCTTATCAGGGCACACGAACTCTGTTTTTACGTCCCCACCCTCTCAGACGAGGAGGTAAAGGCCCTGGGATTTTTCGAACGGTTCGATGATCCGCAGGGGGTGATAGACCGGGCAGTAAAGAAGCTGGGTAAAAAGGCTACCGTGGCAGTCTTCCCCAACGGCGGAGTAACCTTCCCCATCATCGACTAACCGGGTTCTTCAAGGATCACCGCACAGGCGTAAACATGGCGCACTTCGCGTCCCTGGTGCCTCTACGGTGATCCGCTAAAAACAAATGGGTAATCCGGGATAAAAGTTGACGTCAATGGCCATGTGTCTATAGTAGTCCCAAACTTCGTTAATATTGAAATACAAACACATGCGAGGCTGCATGGTGGATTACTCTAACAACATCATCATAAAAGACCTGCGCCAGATTCCCGGCGTCGGACAGAAAATCGCGGAAGACCTTTACAACCTTGGAGTGCGTTCTGTTTCTGACCTGAAGGACGAGAACGCGGAAACCCTCTACAAAAAGCTGAACCGCATACAGGGGCAGGACATTGACCGCTGCATGCTGTACGTGCTCAGGTGCGCGGTATACTACGCCTCCAATGAAAAACACGACCCGGAACTGTTGAAATGGTGGAACTGGAAAGACAGGCCGCATCTTGACGCCTGATTATGGATCAACTACCTGCCCGTTATCTCCATTATATACCTGGCTTCGCTTTCCACACTTTGCCGGTTGAAACGGTCTGGATGATAGATCCCCTTTACATACAACTCGGACTGGTCACAGTAATGTTTGCTTGCCGGGATACCGGAGTTCCCGGTAGGGATGATGGACAGGGAGCTGTTCCAGTCGGCGGTAGAATAGATATGCCGGTGGGACGCGCCGTCCTTCACCCGGAATGGCTCATTAAAGCTGTATGAATTCGGGCTTACCGTGTGAAAGCTTCCTCCAACCGGGAAGGTGTCACTGTTCAGGTTGAATAGAATATCCAGGAACCATACCCCTCCCATGGGATGGGAGAGGGTCAGTGCATGTATGTCTTTCCATTGCCAGTCTTCAGGGTCACCTCCCATATCATCACTAAGCCATGCAACCGCATCACTGAAACTTTTATGTACCATGGTATTAAAATCTTCTTTTACATCCTTCGTGGTGACATCATCACACCAGGGAGATGTTTTCTTCTTCCATATGGCATCAACCGCGTTCGTCGGCAACACCCGCTTGTTCACGTATTCACTGTACAGGTCATCGCCCATTTCGTCATGAAAGCAGTTATATACGAACTTCAGGTAAAAGGCGTCAAAAAGGGCTGCTGCGCCGCTGTCACCGGACATCACCAGGTCCCACGCGGATAACATGGTAAGTGCTGCATTTTGCCTTCCAGGGAGATCTCTTTGCCTGAGTATGGAAACCATGTCATCCCGCATCTGTTCTGCAAGCTTTGAGCGGTGATCCATGTGCATCTTCTGAAAATCATCGATAGAGTATTCCTGCTTCTCTGAGAGCATCTCCCGTATGCGGTCAATCCGGTGGGGCAGGTCAAACCAGTGGCTTATGTAGAATGGATACCGGTCACTCACAATTTTGTTATTTGCCGAGGCCACGAATCCCTCCGGCGGGTTGAAGCTGTGGGGCCGCCGCTCAAAGGGAACATATCCCTTCCAGTCATATTCGTCGGTATCACCGGGAACTATCTCTATACCATTCCCCTTCCGTATTGGTATGCCGGCACAGCAGTACATTCCAATGTTACCGTCCACGTCGGCATAGACGATGTTCTGGCTGACAGCAAGGAAGCTTCTTGCGGCGTTCCTGAAATCACTCCAGTTTTTCGCCCTGTTCAGCAGGTAAACCGTTCGGAACTCATTGCTGAAATCGTTGCCGATCCAGCGCATGGAGATCACCTCGTCCTCCACCCCTTTTATGCCAGATATCACCGGGCCCCTGTGGGTAAACCGTATAGTGCGTTCAACCCTGTCATCGTTCCCCACGGGTATTTTCTCGGTGCGAACTTCCATTTTGCGCCATTTACCATTATACATGTACTCGTCTGGATTATCCGGGTTCACCTTTTCACGGTAGAAGTCCATGTCGTCCACCATCACGTTGGTCATTCCCCAGGCGATGCGTTCGTTATGGCCCGAGATCACCATTGGCTGGCCGGGCAGCACCACGCCGGTAACATCAAGTTCTCCTTCGACCACCTGGTGCATCTGGTACCAGATACCGGGGGCAAACAGTCCAAGGTGCATATCGTTGGCAAGAATGGGTTTGCCCGTTTCGCTCTTCCAGCCGGCGACCGCCCAGTTGTTGCTTCCCGAAAACACCTGCACGCCCAGTTCTTCCAGGTTACCTGCTTTTGCCAGGAGATGCCGGCGTACATGCATTTCGGTGTCCTTACCCGCGAAATGGGGATACACGTAGCTCTTGTAATCCTTTACATGTGGAACAAGGTCTTTCATCAACTCTTCGTTAACCTTTTTTGAGATCTTGTAGATGGCCATCTCGGTTTTCCAGGGAAGGGTGAGATCCCATGCCATGTACCCGATAAGGTTGATGGAATGCTCTTTCTCCCATGGTTCGGGGGTATAGCCAAGAATCTCAAATTCAGGGGGGAGATTGTCCAGGTGGCTCTCAATATACTGGTTAACCCCGTCGCAAAAAGCCTCAAGTGCTGACAGCATTTCCCGGTCAGTTACGGTTATGATCTTTACTGACTTTTCGGGTATCCGTAAAGACCGCATAAGCACGTCGGTCTCTATCATGTCCTCTCCGAATATCTCGGACAGCCTCCCGGTGGTTACCCTGCGCAGCAGGTCCATCTGCCAGAGCCTGTCCTGTGCCATGCAGTACCCAACTGCCCTGTACAGGTCTTCCTGGTTCCTGGCGTATATATGGGGAACGGCGAATTGGTCCCTGTATACCATCACCTTCTCGTTCATACCTTTAAGCTGTACCGGGGATGAATAATCAGGCAATCCTTTCCCGGCAATGGATCGGACATACAGGAAACCCCCAATACATAATATCGCGACAATGATCGCTATACTGCTTATAATTTTCTTTTTCCGGTTCACCACGAACCTCCATGTACATGTTTTTATGTTATTATTTTTCTTATCCGTTTCACTGGTCGAGTTGAACTTATCCTTTACTCATTATTATCTAATTATGAATTAATTTCAACTACATAGTGAATAAAATATTCTTGAAAAATAAGTGGTACTGTGAACAATACGGTGTCATGATCTACGAAGAATTTCAATGAATGCCACTCCCTGGAGAGAACCCTGATGAAAGCACTTAAAAGAACAACCGTGATCATAGTACTGGCGATCCTCGCAATATACTTCGTGCCGCTGGTGGTTGAAGGATTCAAAAATTCCTCAGAAGAAATGCGGCAGCACCTGCCAGAAATACGCACGGTGAAAGTGATTGATGAATACACCACGGCATACAGGGAGTACGGTCCGAAAAACGGATACCCGGTGATCATGATACATGGATTCAGCCATTCCATGTTATGCTGGCATGAAACGGTCAAGCCTGTTGCCGACCGTGGATACCGGGTCTATACCATTGACCTGCTTGGACATGGACTCAGTGATAAACCATACGGAATAGATTATACCATTCCACTCTTTACCAGCCAGGTGTACGAGTTCATGAAGGCAAAGGGTATCAAAAAAGCAGTGATAATGGGCCACTCCATGGGGGGAGCTACCGCCATGCGTTTTTCATGCGAACATCCCGAAATGGTAAAGAAACTTGTTCTCATTGGTGCGGCCGGAGCATACCGTAAAGAATCAGGCAGGAGTATCCTCTTCACATTGATGCAGATACCCATCGTCGGTGAATTCATAATGACCATGAATTTCAGGGCAATTGTACGGGGATCACTGCAGGACCTTAGCGTGTATGAAGACACGAATATATCAGACCAGTACATGGATCGCTACATCCTGCCCTCAAAAACAAAAGGGTACGACTACGCCATTCTGAATATACTGCGCACTAACAGCATATACAAAGCGAATATTAATGAATGTATGCCGAAAATAACCGCTCAAACCCTTATTATTCACGGCACGGAGGACCAGCTCGTACCCTACAGGGCGGCAGGTATCATGGATGATGAAATTCCTAATTCACGACTGTACACCGTACAGGACGGTCCTCATTCACCCATGGAATCTGATCCCAAAGAGGTGAACAGGGTGATCCTTGGTTTTCTTTGATAAGAAATTCAATTAATTATGGTGTCGTACCGTTTTTTTGTTGATACCTGCGGGCATAACCATTAAATATCATCAAAAAGCTTGTCTTTTGGGTCTAAATGTTGTATTATGTAATTAGTACAAAGTTAGTTACATACTAATTTAAACTTATTATAACATGATTGGTGCATGTAAACATGGAAGAATTAAAACAATACCTTCAAAGCAATGATATTTCCCCATCATATCATCGTATAAAGATCCTTGAATTCCTTAAAAATAACAGGATACACCCAAATGTTGATGTAATCTATCGCGCGCTGGGAGAAACCATACCCACCCTTTCAAAAACCACCGTCTATAATACGCTCAACTTATTTGCTGAAAAGGGCCTTGTAACGCCGCTCACCATCGAGGAGAACGAGGCAAGATACGATATTGACACTTCACCCCATGGGCATTTCAAGTGCAGGAAATGCGGAAAGATCTATGACATGGATGTAGGACCCGCACTGGACGCGTTACGGCAAATAGGTGAACATATTATTACAGAGTACCAGATAAACATGAAAGGTATTTGTAATTCATGCAACCAGGCTTCTAAAAAGAATTAATCAATTACATCCATGCTTTTTTTATTGACAGGTAGTATATATTACGAAAAATGTGTAACAATTACAATAATGTATTAAATACATGCACCATAAAAAATATCACTTGATTAATATGATTCGCAAATGCTATCATAAGATAACAAAAAGAGGATATTTACATGCAATTGGATCTTCATGTACCGGATATGTTGAGCAATCACTGTAAAATGAGAATTGAAAAAGCGGTTACACGGTTTCGGAAAGCTGAATAAAACAAGGGCTTTACATTGCTTTATATAATAAAGCAATACAATAACATAAAGAGACACCCTGGAGGTACATTAATGCAGAAATATGAATGCACAGTTTGCGGTTATATCTACGATCCCGCTGAAGGTGATCCGGATAACGGGGTTAAGCCGGGAACAAAATTTGAAGACATTCCCGATGAATGGGTGTGCCCCGTTTGCGGCGCCGAAAAAGACCAGTTCGAGCCTGTTGATTAAAGCGTATACCGCCATGGAAATCCCTGTTTTCATGGCGGTTGTTACATCGGCATAATAGAATTTTTTTCATTATACAACCAGCCGTTATATACACACATAGAGGAGGTTCACCATGGACGCTGTTCTGTTATCCAGGATACAGTTTGGAGTTGCAGCGGGATTTCATTTTATTTTCCCACCATTGACACTGGGCCTTACATTGATAATTGTTATCTACGAGACAATGTTCTACAGGACAGAAGAGGTAATTTACAAGTCAATATCGTCCTTCTTTATTAAAATTCTCGCGTTGATATTCGCCCTTGGTGTTGCCACAGGTATTGTGCTGGAATTTTCGTTTGGCACCAACTGGGCCGAGTATTCCAGGGTTGTGGGAGATATATTCGGCGCTCCCCTGGCAGCCGAAGGTATTTTCGCCTTCTTTCTTGAATCGGTTTTCCTGGGGGTCATTCTCTTCGGCAGAAAAAAGGTGTCACGTGGATTCTATCTTTTCGCCACCATCATGGTATTCGTCGGTGCGCATCTTTCCGCCCTCTGGATATTGATCGCCAACTCGTGGATGCAGACACCCGCGGGTTTTGTCATGGAAGGCGGCCGTGCGGTCATGTCTGATTTCTTCGCGGCAATCTTCAACCCGTCTACGTTTGTACGATTTTTTCACGTGGTGGTTGCCGCATGGATAACCGGGGCTCTTTTCACCGCCGGTATCAGCGCATGGTACCTGTTAAAAAAACGGCACGTGGAACAGGCCGGTAAAGTGATCAAGACATCGCTGGCTATTTTTATTGCCATGGCACTGTTGCAGTTCGTGTCAGGCCATATCCACTCGGTACAAGTGGCACACCTGCAGCCGGAAAAGATGGCAGCCTTTGAAGCACTCTGGGATACCACCGAGGGAGCACCCATGTCGGTGATCGGGATCCCTGTGGCCGATGAACAGAAAACCTATTTTGAAATAAAGATCCCGAAGCTGCTGAGCCTTTTGATCTACTTCGACCCTGACGCGAAAGTTACCGGCCTCAATGAATTTCCCAGGGATGAATGGCCGCCCGTCTTTTTGCCATACTTCTCGTATCATATAATGATTGGCCTTGGTACCCTTTTTGCCCTGCTTGCCATCATCAGCGTGGTGCTCATGGCACGAAGAAAACTGGAATCTACCCGGTGGTTTCTCTGGGCACTGGTGCTGGCCATTCCCCTGCCCCATCTTGCCAACGAGTTCGGCTGGATCGCAGCAGAGGTAGGACGACAGCCATGGGCGGTATACAGGGTCTTGAAAACATCCGCCGCGGCTTCAGTGGTAGTGCCGGCCGGGCAGATCCTTTTCACCCTGATCATGTTCTTCGCCATATTTACTTTGCTGCTTGTGCTCTTCATCTTCATCCTGACCAGGCTCATCAGCAAGGGTCCCGAAATGGGCGATGACGCGGGATACTAAGAGCAAGGAGGATACACATGGAAACCTTGGAAATTTTACAGGTCACCTGGTTTTTTATAATCGGATTTTTATTCATCGGATATGCCGTTCTTGACGGTTTTGATCTCGGTATTGCCGCTTTAATGCCGGTACTGGCAAAAAAGGACACTGAACGGCAACAGGTGATGGATGCGATATGGCCATTCTGGGACGGCAACGAGGTGTGGATAATCACGGCGGGAGCAGCACTTTTTGCGGCTTTCCCCCATGCCTATGCCACCGTTTTCAGCGGCTTTTATCTTGCCCTTATGCTGGTATTGTTTGCCCTCATATTCAGGGCGGTCTCAATGGAGTTCTGGTATTACGACGAGAAACGAAAAAACATCTGGAGCTGGGCTTTCGTGATCGGCAGTTTTCTGCCCGCACTTCTGTATGGCGTTGCCCTCGGGAACGTGCTGGTTGGTATACCCATTGATAACAGCATGAATTTTGGCGGTTCCTTCTTCACCCTTTTGCGCCCGTATCCACTGGTGATGGGTCTCCTTGGGCTGGCAGCAATTTTACTGCAGGGTGCAACATACGCCGCGCATAAGACCGACGGGGTTGTGCAGCAAAGAGCCCGCGGCCTGGTAAACAGGATACTCCTGTTCTATGCCATTGCTCTTGTTCTTTCATTCCTGGTAACGGTTGTATACCTTCCCGGCACACTTTCAAGGTTCCCTGTCTGGATTGCTGCGGCAGTTACCATCGGTGCGCTTTCCAGGGTACACACGTGGTCGAAGAACGGATACGACCAGAAAGCGTTCATGGCATCATCACTCTCATTTACAGGGCTAATGGCAATCGCGGGGACCACCCTGTACCCCAACATGGTGCGTTCCAGCGTAAACAAAGCATTCAACCTTACCATTTACAATTCATCTTCTACACAGACCACTTTGACCGCCATGACCATAATCGCGGTCATCGGCATGCCTCTCGTGGTACTGTATTCATGGTATGTGTACAAAATATTCAAGGGAAAGGTTTCAATAAAAGAACAGTAAAATCATCAAAAACGAAGCATACAACAGGAGGAGTTTATGATAAGCAAAAAGATGGAAGATGGCATTAACAAGCAGATAAATGCTGAGCTGTATTCGGCATACCTGTATCTTTCCATGTCCGCCTATTTTGAGTCAACCGGCCTTTCTGGTTTTGCCGCATGGATGAAAGCGCAGGCGCTGGAGGAGAGAGAACATGCAATGAAGTTTTTTGACTACCTTGCAGAGAGGGGTGGGAGAATATTACTTGATGCCATAGACAAGCCAAAGTCAGAATGGAAATCTTCACTGGACGTATTTGAAGAGGTATATACACACGAACAGCATGTCACCTCGCTCATTCACCAACTGGTTGAACTGGCAGAAAAGGAAAAAGACCACGCGTCAAGCGTAATGCTGCAATGGTATGTCACTGAACAGGTAGAAGAGGAAGCCTCGGCCAGTGATATTGTTGATAAGCTTAAAATGGTTGGAGAATCCGGAAACGGCATTTTCATGATGGATCAAAAACTGGGCCAGCGGGCTATTGATTAAAATTACGGGATAATTACATATTAACAGGAGGAACACGCTAATGAAAAGTGTAAAAGGCACAAAGACCGAACAACACTTGCTGGAAGCCTTTGCAGGTGAATCACAGGCAAGAACACGCTATACCTTCTTTGCCTCACAGGCAAAAAAAGAAGGGTACGAGCAGATATCCGGTTTTTTCATGGAAACTGCAGAAAACGAGAAGGAACACGCGAAGCGTTTTTTCAAGTTTCTTGAAGGGGGCGATGTTGAAATAACTGCGACGTTCCCCGCCGGGAAGATCGGGACCACGGCTGAGAATCTCAAGGCTGCAGCCATGGGAGAAAACGAGGAACACACAAAGCTGTACCCAGAGGCAGCCAGGGTTGCCGAGGAAGAAGGTTTCAGCGATGTTGCTTTTCTTTTCAGAAAAGTAGCAGAAGTAGAGAAACACCACGAAGAGAGGTATCTTGCCCTGCTAAAAAATATCGAGGACGGCAGTGTGTTTAAGAAAGACGAGAAGATACTATGGAAATGCCGTAATTGTGGCTATATCCATGAAGGTGACAGCGCACCGGATAAATGCCCAGCATGTCAGCATCCACAGGCACACTTTGAAGTACTCTGTGACAATTTCTGATTCACGCAAAATATCGCTTATTAAAAACCACGGTAAAAACAGCCGTGGTTTTTTACTATTCACAGCATAAAATTGTTGCATATATACTGCTGTTTCCATTATAAACTGCCCTGATGGAAAAGCTGAATGACTATATTGAACAGGTTATTATTGCAGCTGGCAAGATCAGGCATTTTCTCGCACGCACCAGCCCTGCATGGTTTCCGGGTGTCCTGGCGGGGTTGATCCTTTTCATCTACGCCATCATTGCCAACATGTCATTATCCTACATGGGCAATACAAGCAAGGATGTAATGGAGATAATTTTTGCCAATTACAAGTCACTTGTGAGCCTGTTCTTCTTAAAAATACTGTTTTCCTACCTGTTGATCGGCATGGTATTGAGCACCCTGGTACACCTGGTAGTCTCGGTCACAGGCAGGGGCGGGCTTTCTAACAGGGCGGCCATCGCATTGAATACTGGGATAACCCTTCTACTATTTATTCTGCAATTCTGCAAGCACTGTATACAGTATCCCCAGCTGTACATTGATACATTTTATACCAAAAATTTTGTATTCCGGTCAGCACAGGAATTCCTCACTAATAACTTTTCACCTGGTTTTTTTACTTTTATACAGTTGATCATCATTTTAACCGGTGTAATACTGGCTGCAATTCATGTTTTCAAAAGGTTTACGACCAGGTTCCCACTGGTCTTTTCGACCCTGAACACAAACATGTCACCTTCTATGCAAAGATCAAGGCTGGTATTAGTTCCCGTATCACTGCTTCTCATACTTATTATATCGATGGTATTCTTTCTTCATGGAAAACAACGAAAAACCCAACAGCCAAATATAATCATCCTTGCTTCTGACGCCCTGAGACCTGATCGATTCAGCGGGTTCGGTTACGGGAAAGCAACAACCCCCTCAATAGACAGGCTTATTGAAAACGGCACTTCCGTTGACGGCGTATACACAACCGTACCCCGCACCTTCCCGGCCTGGGTAAGTATACTGACTTCTCAATATCCAATACAGCACGGGATCACCCACATGTTCCCACGCGTGAAAACCCGGCAACATCGTCAAGTTACACTTGCAGACATTCTTGCGGAAAAAGGATACCGCACCTCGGCGTTCGGCGATTTTGCGGCAGATATATTTCCCCGCATCGACCTGGGTTTTCAACATGTTCATACACCCACCTTTAATGCGCGTATCATGATAAAACAGGTGATCCTTAAAAATCACATGTTCTTGCTGCCGTTCCTCACAGGTGACATCGGCAGGACAATATATCCCTGCATACGCGAATACGCCGAATTTGCTGATCCCGAAATTGTCACCAGCGATATCATTGGTGAGATCAATACCCAAAAGCGGAGGGGAAACCCTTTCTTTATTACCGGGTTTTACTCTGTTACACATTTCCCGTACCCCGCTCCCTGGCCGTATTATAACATGTTCACGGATACATCCTACAGTGGCCCGTACAAGTACTCAAAACAGCGTATTGTATCACTTGATAACACAGGGAGTACCGGTCAAAACACGAGCGAAGAAGATATCGTTCACATAAGTGCATTATACGATGGCTGTCTTCACGCATTTGACAACGCGGTTGGTAAAATTGTGCAGCATCTTTCAGAGGAAGGGCTTCTTGATAATACCATAATACTGATCACTTCTGATCATGGTGAAAACCTGTACGAATCAGGGTTCGGCATGGGACACGGCGAACACCTTCGCGGGGAGTACAGCATCAAGGTGCCCTGCGTTCTCCATGGCCCGGGCATTCCACGCGGGAAACACATTTCATCCATACGCAGTATTATTGATATGGCACCTACCCTGTGCAGGCTAAGCAGCACAGCTATACCGGCATCATTCGAAGGCACTCCGCTGTTCCCGCCATTGACCGGCGATACAGGTAATACCGCAACAAAAAACGCCGGGGCACGTGTACACGCGTACATGGAAACCGGGATATGGTTCGACAACACCGGTGATCATTTTTTCCAGGAACAGCGGGTAATGTATCCCGGCATTACCGGCATGGCCACGGTAGACCTCGATCATGATCACGAGATCGTTATTACACCCTATTATGACAGGCTGGTGGAAACCGCGAAACACCGCTCCATTGTATACAACGGGTTCAAGCTTATATATATACCAACCCGTAACGGTATCCTGTACGAGTTATACGACCTGGACGGGAATGACCCTCACGTGGACATAAGCAGCCGTATGCCCGGCATGGTAACATTTCTGAAAAAGAAACTATTCTCTCTCATCCTTGAAAGCGGCAACTACATAATAGAAAATGATTACATATTTCGCGTAAAGTAAAAAAATGCCGCAATGAACATATCATTCAATGCGGCAAGCAGTCGTGTAGTCAGTTACGGGTCTTATGTAGACAGTGTTTTAATTATGCGTCAACTTCGGCATATACGTTTTTCAACACCTCTGTACCATCTTCACTGGTTACTTTCAGATCAATGCACGCCCTGTTCTCCTTAATATCGCTGATGTTACCATCTATTGATAAATTTGCGCCTATATGTACCGGTGATGCGAAACGGCACTTGATCTTCCTGAGGCTGCCCGGATCACCTGACCAGTCGGTAATAGTCCTGGCAACAAATCCCAGAGTACACAGGCCATGCAGTATGGTTCCCCCGAGTCCCACCATTTTACCGAATTCAGGATCAATGTGAATAGGATTGAAATCACCTGACGCTCCCGCGTAATATATGGCCCTGTACTTGTCTACCTCTTCCTTTGCGGAGAAGTTCTGTCCTTTTTCAATTGTTCTCATTGTTGTCTTACTCATAGCTTATTTCCTCACCACGAAAGTATATATTCCCCTGCACACGTCATCATTGAACTGGTTCCTGGTCATCAACTCGATGGAGATGACATCGAGTTTCTCCTTGTTCTGAATGTCCAAGATCTTTGCTTCAGATGTGAGCACATCACCGGCTTTAACCACGTCATAGAACTCAAATTCCTGTTCCCCGTGTACCAGCATGGCAAGGTTCAGGTTCAACTCGTTGTCGAAGAATATTGGCTCAATCAGCTGCGCCCCGTATACCACCGCAAAAGTGGGTGGCGCCACTATGGTGCCGTACTTCGACTTCTTTGCGAAGTCATCATCCACGTAATATGGATCAGGGTTTTTTATTGCCCTGGCGTATTCCTTTATCTTCTCTTTACCCACCTCGTAGGTGAGGCTGGGCCATGTTTTTCCAACAAATGCAGCATCAATTGTCATGTCTTTCCTCCGCGCGTTTTAGTCAGCGTATTTACTGAGAACACTCTTGGCTATCAACACCCTCTGTATTTCGGAAGTACCCTCACCTATTTCGCCAAGCTTGGCGTCCCTGTATAACCGCTCAACCGGGAATTCACTGATATACCCGTATCCACCATGCACCTGCAGTGCCATGCTTGATATCTGGGTTGCAGACTCACTGGCAAAGAGTTTGGCACATGAAGCAATTACCGCCGCTTCAGGGTCGCCGGCCTCTTTTGCCCAGCATGCCCTGTAGATGAGCAGCCTTGAAAGATCGGTCATGATCATCATGTCCGCAAGCTTGAATGATACCTCCTGGTACCGGTTAATGGGCCTTCCAAACGCCTTTCTCTCTGCCGCGTATTTGCCGGCTTCTTCCATGCATGCCACCGCGATGCCAAGAGACACCGTCGCCATACCTATCCTGCCGTATTCCAGTGTCTGCATGGCCTGTACGAATCCACGGCCTACTTCTCCCAGCACTGCTCCTTCTCCTACCTCACAGTCCTCAAGAACCATCTCCGACGTGGGGGATCCCCTGTATCCAAGCTTGTCAAAGCTCTTTCCAACCGAGAATCCCGGAGAATCCTTATCAACCAGGAAGGCGGTCACACCCCCTGCCGGCCCCGCATCCTTATCGTTATATGCCATCACCAGGCATACGTCAGCTATTGGACCGTTCGTGATGAAGGTTTTCGTGCCGTTGAGTATCCAGCTTGCTCCCTTTTTCACCGCGGTGGTGCGAATAGCAGCTGCATCTGAACCGGCATCCGGTTCTGTCAGGCCGAATGATCCGATCAGCTCACCCTTGAGTATGCCGGGAAGGTACCTGGCCTTCTGGGCATCTGAACCGAACATTCTCAGGGGAACACCAAACAGGCCGCAGCTTGCACCAACGGAAAGGAAGGTGGAGGCACATGCCCGGGCAACTTCTTCCCCGGCTATGGCCTGGCTGATAAGGTCCTGGTCGGTTCCCCCGTATGCTTCCTCGTGACCCATGCCCTGGTATCCCAGGTCGGCAAGTTTTCTTATGTTGTCTCTCAGCAATTTTTCAGCCGTTTTCTTGTCAGCCTTGTCCAGCTCGTCCGCGTGAACCTTTATTTCCTTATCACAGAACTTTCTGAAGTTCTCCCTGATTGACTGCTGCTCGTCGGTTAACTCGTAATTCATTCCTGTCATCTCTTTTACTTTCATACCGCCATTAACCTCGATATTATTAATCTCTGTACCTCGGAGGTACCGCCGCCTATCTGGGCAAGCTTGGCATCACGCAGCATCCTCTCAACCGGGTAATCATGGATATACCCGTAACCACCGAAGATCTGTACCGCTTCTGATGCCATTTTCATTCCCCAGTCTCCGACGAATGCCTTGGCAATGGAAGCCTGCAGGTGATTCAAAGGATGTCCCGCGTCCTTCAGAGAGGCAACCCTGTACACCGCCAGCCTCGAGGCCTCGGTGATCACCTTCATGTCTGCAAGCTTATGCTGTATGGCCTGGAATTTCTTTATGGGTTTACCAAACTGTTCCCGTTCAGTTGCGTATTTCGCGGATTCTTCCATCATGAACATCATGCCGCCAATATACGGTGCCAGCAACGCGCTCCTGTCCCATTCAAGGGTCTGGTGGGCGTACAAGAATCCGGCCCCCACTTCACCCAGAACATTCTCTTCCGGTACTTCACAGTCTTCCAGGAATACTTCTGAAGTAGTTGATGCCCTGACACCCATCTTGTGAAAGGGCTTCCCGGTAGAAAATCCCTTGAAGTCTTTCTCAACAATGAAGGCCGTTATCCCTCCCTGTTTCTTTGCCCTGTCGACGGTAGCATAGACCACGCAAAGATCTGCAACAGGCGCATTGGTAATAAATGTTTTCGAGCCATTGAGTATCCAGCGATCACCCTTTTTCACCGCGGTAGTCTGAATAGACCCCGCATCAGACCCGGCACCCGGTTCGGTAAGCCCCATGCAGCCTATCCATTCACCGGTGGCCAGTTTAGGAATATATTTCATCCTCTGCTCCTCTGTGGAGTGCTGGTATACTGTATCAGTACAGAGATAGGTATGTGCCCCCATGGCAAGGGTGTGCCCGCTGTCCACACCCGCGTGTCCCAGGGCTTCCCCCGCCAGGCAGCATGTGACCACGTCGGCCCCTGATCCCCCGTATTCCTCGGGAAACGGCAGTCCAAGCAGTCCCATTGCGCCAAGCTTCTGCCATACCTCCATGTTGAATTCAGACTTCAAGTCTGCTTCTTCACACAGGTCAACGATCTCGTTTTTCGCGTACCTGTATACTGTATCCCGGAACATCTGTTGTTCTTCGGTTAATCCAAATTCCATAGGTCCCCCCTGGTTCATTAAATAATTATCTGTTGAATCACCTGGTCTTTGATCTTGTTTGTAAACTCACCGTAATTGAAAGCATTGGAATCGATCACGTATTGAATAATGGTTCCCTGTATCATTGAAACGATCATGGTTGCAGTATAGAGAACATCCATGTCCGGCTTGAAATATTTCGCATCGACCCCCTCTGTAAGTATACCTGAGCATACACTCCGGTAACTCTCGAACAGCTTCTGTATTGCATTGCGCATACGCTGGTTGTGGTTCAGCTGTGTCCAGAAATCAAGCAGCACGTAGAAGTAACTTTCCTCCCTCTCAACCAGGTTAAAAGCCTGCGTGATGAAGATATCAAGTTTGTCACGTGGATCGGTTGATTCTTTTATCTCCATGTTCAGCAGGTACCGAACATTGTTGTTCATCTCCTTGAGCAGGGTAAGCAGCAAATCCTGTTTATCTTTAAAATAATAATGAACAAGCCCCGTCGATAAACCCGCCTCCTTGGCAATATCTTTTATTGTAAAGTTATAATATCCTTTCTTGCTTACCACCTGGTACGCTGCCTTCGTCAGCTGTGACCTGCGGAGGTTCAATATGTCATTCCTGTTGCGATCGTTCATGGTATACATATCTCCTGATATTCCTGTTTATTTCGCCTCGTTTTTTGACTGGTTATCCAATCAAGATTCACCTTACACTACAGGACAGTAATTCCTCCGTACAGATCAGCCTTTCCTGGATCCCCCAGCTGTACCAGGTTCTCCCCATGTCGTTCAGACAACGACTCCCTGAAAATACTTTCCTGCTGCGGGGTCGTTCCGCCCATAATAACGCATCCCCTGCCAGCTTCATGGATATACCCTGTATCGATCACCAGTAATCCAACATCATCATACGAACGGTAACCGGTTTTCAGCGCTGATATCCTTTCTTCAACCATCCCCGGTATCATCGCCGGGTTGCGCTCCCGTAACAGTGAAGGCAGAGTACTGTTGAATGCTTCGTTGAATGGGCGCAGCAGGTCGTTCAGCCCGTCAGTTGCAAGGATAAACCTTGTCTCCAAAGGATTGTATTTACACTCTTTTACCGGCCCCGGGATTTTACTCCGCCCTGCAAAATTCATGTCCACGTCACTGGCATGCGAAAGGTTCCCATTCTCCCGGTTGGCCGCCAGTACCATACTGTCCCCGCCATTGAAGACGTATGCCACATCCCCGCATCGTTCAGTATGACCCAGCGCCATCATGCTGAAGGTGGTCTTGCAGTGATAATCCTGGCGATCAAATACATCCTGTATCGCTGCCTGCCATTCATCCCGGGTGCGGGGCCGATCTCCCCTGCTGAACGTATCCCTGAACCTTTCAAGTAACACCCTTGAACCCCGGGTATGCCGTTCTGTCCCGTCTGCCACCGCGAATACCCTGTTGTGAAGGTCTACCAGGATACAATCACCGTTACCGAAACCGCTTGCGATCTTATCGGTACCGGTCACCAGGCTGGCCCCCAGTATTTCCTGCACCATCAGCCATCGACGTGACACGTTGAGCATAATATCCCTGCGCATGAATGGGGCTCTCCTTTAATCGGTTATCCTGAAATAGAGTATGTCCTTGATGTTGCCCTTCCGTTCCTCCGAAAAGACAGGCTCTACCGGCGCACCGATCTTCACCTTTTTTTCGTCATCAATGCTTATGTAATGCTGAAAAAGGGTATCAGCACCATCTAACTGTATAAAGCCATAGCCATACGGCACCGGTTTCTGTTCACCGGTTTCCGGGTCGATAAAGGCATATCGCAAAATTGTAAAAGAACCGATCTTCCCGTTTGGGCCAACCTCGACAAATTCAGTCATTTCTTTGAAGCAGCTGCCGCACACCTTCCTGGGCGGGATATACACCTTCTCACACCCGGGGCACTTCACTCCGAAAAACTTCCTGTTATTTTTCAGCTCGTAAAAGAACTTGCTGCCATACATGCCTACGGCATAGTTGAAGGGCTGCTTTGCCTCTCCGGATTCTATGATTACCTGTTCCTTTTCAGCCATCCTGTCCTCCCCGTCTAAATTTGAGGTTTTTCTTTTCCATGAAGAATAATGTCAGTCCACATGCACCCGCCAAAACCCGTACTCACGGCAAGGTTCACATCGGGAACCTGGTGTCCATCCGCACGGCCCATTACCTGCATTGCCGCCTCGGCGCAACGGATAAGCCCGGTAGCACCGATAGGGTTACACGCGATCACGCCCCCGGATGGATTGATGGGAAGCTCCCCTCCCATGTCTGTTGCACCGCTCCATATGAATTCAGCTCCCTTGCCACGGGGCACAATACCCATGTCCTCGATCCAGATAATACCGGCTAACGAATAAGGCTGGTACAACTCGATCACGTCAATCTCCTTTCCGGGCTCCTTTATCCCGCACTTCTCAAACATTTCCGATGCAGCATCGGCCATGCTGTCAAGTTCTCCCCAGTTCACGTCCCCCAGGTAAGAATACTTGTGCCTGTTTGCGGTTCCCCATATCCAGTCGGGGGTATCGGTTATCTTCTCAGCGTGTTCCTCCCCGGCCATTATGACAGCGCATGCGCCGTCGGTTCGCGGGCACACGTCCAAAAGATGAATGGGATCGGCAAGCACCGGTGATTCAAGCACCTCATCTATGCTCACTTCTTTCCTCAACTGCGCATGAGGATTGTTACACGCATGCTTCCGGTCACGCACCGACACCCGGGCACCGTCCTTGTCGGTGGCACCGTACCTTGCCATGTACGCCTGCGCTTCAACCGCAAGGCCCGAGATGGCCCCGGCAAACACCAGCCTGTCCCATACCGGGTCAAAGGCGGTGGTGATGGCACCGGTGGTGTCCGACTCGGAGTTCTTCTCCCAACCGATCACCAGTACCTTATCGAACATGCCAGAACCCACCAGGTGATACCCGCCGATGGCAAGAGTGCTGCCCGTGGTACCCCCGGTGGTAAGCTTAATTATGGGACGCATAACCCCGCCGGAGCCGTCAACGCTCCAGCAGTCAACGTAGTTTATCCCTTCAAAATGGTCCATGTTGCCTATGACCACCGCGTCAATATCGTTTATTGTCATGTCCGCGTCTTCCAGCGCGGCACGTACTGCCTCGTGTATCAATTCCTGCCCGTTCACATCGGGCCGGTGACTCTTGTGAAAGGTCTGTCCCGTTCCCACTATCGCTACACGGTTTTTACCCATATCTTCCTCCTATCCCTGGCTGTCCAGTACCCAGACGCAGTGTGACTGTCCGCAAAGTCCGTTCACCCCGTGGGCAATTCCCTTTTTCGCGTCAACCTGGTGCTCACCTGCTTCACCCCGAAGCTGTTTCACCACCTCGGCGATCCTGATAAGCCCGGCTGCTATTACCGGGTGTCCGCTGAGCAAACCACCCGAAGGATTTACCGGCATGCTCCCCGTTATATCGAAGGTTCCTTTTTCAAGTAAACTCCCGGCAGAACCGCTGTCACAGAAACCCATCTCTTCAAGCCACATCAGTTCCTGGTAGGTGAACGCGTCGTATATCTCGGCCACGTCGATCTCTTTTACAGGGTTCGATATACCGGCCATTGAAAAGGCCTTCTTCGCCGCTTCTGTCAGTGAATTTGATCTCGAAATGTCCCTGTCACCCGGAAAGTAGGTATCCGAACAGAAAGCCGTACCCTTTATCCATACCGGTGTACCACTGTATTGCGATGCCCTCGACTGGTTGGCAATTATGATGGCACAGCAGGCATCTGATACCGGTGAACAGTCCAGCTTGTGCAACGGCTCCGAGATCATCTCTGAATTAAGCACGTCATCAACGCTTATCCGCATGGGTAATTGGGCGTTGGGATTTTTCAACGCGTTCCCGTGGTTTTTCACGGAAACCATTGCAAGCTGCCCGGAGGTAGTTTCCGTTCGTTCCATCCAGGCATTTGCCTGCAGGGCGCTTGCCGAAACCATGTCCATCCCCAGCCACCTGTCGTAGATGGGATCAAAGGCGGCATTGGTTATAAGGCTTGAGATGCTTTCAGAGCCCTTGCTGTGGGCGGTCACAAGGGTGGTCCCGTAATCGCCCGAGAGTGCCCGGGCCAGCCCGTAATACGCACCAAAAGTACCATCCCCTTCAACGCATGATATGTTTTTCGAGTAGGCACCGCTTGCGTCCCCAACGGCCATGCAGGATATTGTACGCCCATCCCAGAAATCGTTGGAAGTGGTAACCACGTTATCAACTTCATCAATGGTCATCCCCGCGTCCTCCAGTGCCCTGTTCACCGCTTCCCAGGCCATGTCCGCGAACGTCTCGGTATTTTTACTGGCCTCAATTTTTGTCATTCCTATTCCAATAATTGCAGCGCGTTCCATGCTCTCTCCTTTATTACCTTGCCGGCTTGAAGTACTCGATAGCAGCCATGCTGGCATCCCTGTTTTCCGCAAAATGTGCTTCTACCTTCATGCCCGTTTTCACCTCTTCCGGTTTCACCTCGCCAAGCCTGTGCAGCATGGCAGTATCCGCACCGTCAAGCTTCACCAGGGCAAATATCACGGGAACCTTATGCTTCAGTGCTGCCTGTTGTCTTCGAACAACGGTGAAGGACGTGACCGTCCCCCCCGGTCCGCATTCCACCCATTCGACGGCATCTACAAAACATGTGGGACAGGTCTTTCGTGGCGGTATATACACCCTGCTGCATTTCTCACAGCGGGTTCCCATGATCTTCTTGTTGTCCCGCAATTCCACGAAAAACCTGCTGGCGGTCTCACCCGCCCACCAGTGATAGGGAACGCTGATCTGGCTCTCACGGACGAGAGGATCAATACCTTCAAAGACCTTTTTCATGGTGGATTCCATACATTACTCCTTTTATCTTTGCCTTGCACGGCCCTCTTAGCGGCCTATAATATACCTGTGGGGATCAACCTCTTCCCTGAGCAGGCATAGTTCTTCTTCGTGCGGCGGTTCGGTCTCTTCGATCTTCTTTGCCCACTTCAATTCGAAACCGCAATTGTCCTGCACGTCCTTGCGGCTGTAACCGGGATTGATGGACAATACTGTCATCCATTTAGTATCATCATCAAACCCCATTACCGCCATGTTGGTAATGATGCGATAGGGACCGGTTCCTTCCGGGAGCCCCGCATCATAACGGCTGTTTCCACCCTTCAGGTACCCGGGGGAAGTGACAAAATCAGGTGAATCGGTAAATCGACGCGCGTCCTGTATCGTCATCATCATTGTACGCCAGCAGAGTGATGCCAGGTCATTCGCCCCGCCTGAGCCGGGAAACCTTACTTTCGGCTTGGCGTGATCATCCCCGATCATGGTTGAGTTGATGTTCCCGTACATGTCTATCTGCGCGCCACCAAGGAATGTATAGTCCACCATCCCCCGCTGGCATGTTTCCATGATATCGGGCATGGAACTTGCCATCAGCGCCCTGTGAAATGTCCGCGAGTCACCAACCGAAATGGGCATGGTGGGCAGCTGGGGGGCCACACCTCCGGCCTCAAACATGATTGTGAGGTTGGGTGAATGTGTTTTCTGTGCCAGCATGGCCGCGGCGCACGGTGCACCTGTACCCACTACTACCGTGGCGCCGTCTTCAAGGTTCCTTGCCGCCACGCATATCATCAGTTCCATTGCATTATAATCAGCCATTTCTTACCCCCTTGCTCCGTTGATGAGGAATTCCACCTGCCTCAGCTTCGCGATCCTCTCAATACCACCGTTCAGGTTCAGGTACTCGTAGAAATCCTTCGTGTCGTATATCTGCTTCTTAATGAATTTCTTTAATTCCTCGGGATCTTTTTCGGCGGCAAGCCATTCCTTGATATGCTCTTCATCGGAGAAATATTCATACGGCATGTTTCCAGGATAGCTGCCATACGGCACCTCGATCACCGCGTCAACGCACCAGAAAGGAATAAACGTGCCCTCGGGATTGTTGCGTATCTCTTCGGTTGGAATAAGACGCTCGGTGGTAATGACAACCTTCTTCGATGCCCTTGCCAGGTCCTGGTCGGACACCGTGGCACCGGATACCCTGCAGTTCCCGTATACATCCGCCTCGTGCACATGAATGGCCGCGAAGTCAGGATACAACGCGGGATACGCGGCATACTTTCTGCCGGTAAAGGGGCACTGGATCTCCCTGGCCGCACTGTACTTGAACGTATCCGTGCCAAGAATATTCCTTGCGGGCAGAAATGACAGGCCCATTGCCGCCGCCTTCAATCGCCACGTCAGCGTTGCATTGGTCCACTCGGTAAGCTGGATCTTCCCGCTTTGCACCGCCCTTCTTGCGTTGGCCGAAAGCCCCCTTGCCTCCAGCCCTACTATATATGCAATGTCACACCTGTCGATGCATTCAGCCGCCGTCAGCACCTGGAAATCATGGGTACTGGTATGTCCCGCGAATCCAAGGTTTTTCTTCCCCTGCCTGACGATCTCGTGAACGATGGCAATTGGCACCCTGATGGCACCAAACCCGCCAATTGCTATATAGTCGCCATCGTGTATCATGTCACGTACCACGTCCTGCACCGTAGAAAGCTTGGACTCCAGGGCCCGTGACTTGTTCCTGAAATACGACCTGGCATGATCCGGATCAGGATCGGTAAACAACTCGTTCTGCCCGGCCTTCAATTCAACAGTATTTTTTATGGATTCGTTATCCTTTAATTCAACTGCCATGCCCTTATCCTCCTGTTGCCATATTACTGCATGTTCTAATTTTTCCAATTATATGATAACTGGTTGAACATTAAACCAGTTATACACATAATTACACTGCCTGTGTACTTTCTGATTCCTCGCTGTACATGGTATCAATAAGATCGCTGTACATCTCCTGTACCACCCTTCTTTTAACCTTGAGCGTGGCCGTCAACTCCCCTGTTTCCTTGGAGAACTCGTGCTTCACTACCCGTATTTTTTTTACTGTTTCATACCGGGCAAGGTGTTCGTTCCTCTCGCGAACATGGTCATCAACGATTTTCATGAAATTTTCGTTATCAAGCAGATCCTGTGGGTCCTTATAGGGTATTCCCTTTTCCTGCGCCACGTGCTCGGCCTGTTCAAGGTTTATGTTCACCAGGGCGGTCAAAAATTTCCTCTGGTCGCCAACAACGATGGCCTGGGTAAACAGCGGGTCAGATTTGAAAAGGTTCTCGATCTTCTGCGGAGCCACGTTCTTGCCCCCCGATGTGATGATCAGGTCCTTTTTCCGGTCGGTAATGCTGAGGAAACCGTATTCATCAAATACACCTATATCGCCACTCATCAGGTAACCATCATCGGTAAAGGTATTTTTTGACTCCTCGGGCATCTTCCAGTATCCCTTGAAAACGTTGTCCCCCTTTATCAGTATCTCCCCATCATCCGCTACCTTGATGTCAACACCTGGAATGGGACGACCCACCGTGCCTATCCTGTAATCAGACAGGTTGCTCATGGTAGCCGGCGCACAGCATTCGGTCATACCGTACCCTTCCACAACCATGATACCCGCAGAGTTGAAGAACAAAATGATCTCCCTGGCCGTAGGAGCACCGGAGGCTGTCATCCAGCGCACTCTTCCCCCGAGGGCCTGTTGCAGATTCTTAAAAATGAGTGCGTACGCGATCCTGTATTTTAGCCTTAACCAGAATGGAGGTTTCTTCTTCATTTCACGGTATACACTTCTCCTTGCGCCAACGCGCTGGGCCCAGAAAAATATTTTCTGCTGCAGTGGCGGCTTCTCCTGCACCTGGGATATTATCTTCTGGTACACTTTTTCAAGTACCCGTGGAACTGCCAGGATCTCGGTTGGTTGCTTATCCTGTATATCCTGCAATATGGTATCCAGGCTTTCCGCATATGACGCGGTAATCCCCACGTACATGCCGTAATAATGGCCTGCTATTCTTTCAAATACGTGACTCAACGGTAAAAATGGTACAGTCTGGTCGGTGTCATAGGCATACTTGGGTTCTACCGCATCCAGTGACTTTACAACCGCCATAATATTCTTATGGGTTATCATTGCACCCTTGGGATCACCGGTTGTTCCGGATGTATATACAATTGTTGCAAGATCTTCTTCTTCCACCGAGTCAGCAAGTTTTTCAAACAGCCCCGGATCTTCCTGTTGCTTTTTTCGTCCTTGATCAAGCAGTTCACTAAAGCTCATAACTACCGGTGACTTGACCTTTGCATCCTCGTCATTTATCACGATAATCTTTTCAAGTGAAGGACAACGCTTGTGCGTATACAGGGCCTTCTCTAACTGCTCGGTGTTTTCGGCAACGATAAATCTTGTTCCCGAGTCACTCACCACGTACTCAACCTCTTCATCTGTAAGGGTTGCATAAATTGGCACAATGCATCCCCCAACACCCAGCACCCCCATATCCGCGTATAACCATTCCAGGCGATTCTCCGATATAAGTGAAACCCTGTCCCCTTTCTCGAGTCCAAGGGAAACAAGGGCAAGGCCTGTTGCACGTGCATTGTCATAATACTCTGTCCACGTAATCTGTTCCCATTTCCCATTCAGCTTTTTTTCTGCAGCAAGTCGATCTTTGTATTTCTCTGCCCTGTTCCGAAAGACCTCGTTAATAGTCTTTTCCATGACGACGCCCCCATACTCCCTTAATTACCTGTCCTTAAAGACAGGTTTTCGTTTTTCAAGGAAAGCGGCTATACCCTCTTCCTTGTCCTCGCTTTCAGCCAGCCTGCCAAAACATTCACTCTCAAATGTAAGACCCTGTTCCAGTGGTTTTTTTACACCCTCAAGTACCGCTTCCATAATAGTTTTCACGGCCAGCTGGCTTTTCGAGGATATCTTTTCGGCGAACCGAATGGTTTCTTTCATCAAGTCATCATGGGCAAACACTCCGTTCACCAGGCCAATGTCACTGGCCTCCTGGCTGGAAATAAATTTGCCGGTCAGCATTATTTCCAGTGCTTTTGCCGTTCCAAGCAGCCTGGCACTTCTCTGTGTCCCCCCGAATCCGGGCATAATGCCCAGCATTATCTCGGGAAGACCCATCTGTGCCTGGTCAGAAATGAAACGCAGATGGCAGGCCAGTGCAAGCTCCATGCCGCCACCAAAACAGGGACCGTTAATGGCGGCAATAACCGGTTTTCTGCTTTTTTCCAGCAAGCTAACAATTGCCTGTGCCATCGAGGTAAGCTTTTTGCCATCTTCTGCTGTCTGTATCTCCCTGACACGGTTAACGTCGGCACCCACGATAAACGTGGGGCCTTCGCCGGTTATCACCACCACCCTTGCAGTTTTATCACCTTCAACTTTTTTTACCAGGTCCTCCAGCGCGTACATTGTCTCTTCATCAAGGGCATTCATGGGAGGATTGTGTATGGTGATCAACGCCACTCCCGTTTCGGTTACTTCGTACCTGCATTTTGTACTAACGGTCATAATTGCCTCTTTACATGCACCAGGTTTGATATCTTCTTACTTCTTGATACCCATGATCTCTCTTGCTTCGTCCGGAGTTGCGACTTCCTTGCCAAGCACCTCGGCCACCCTTGTGGCCCACTCTACAAGCTCGTAACTGCCTTTTGCCAGTTCACCATTAGGCAGCCTGATATTGTCCTCAAGACCAACCCTCATGTGACCGCCCGAGAGACATGACATGGTTATTGCCGGGAACTCGTCGGTACCCACACCACATGTAGTATAATTCGCATCTTCCGGCAGCGCTCCTTTAAGTACCATGAAAAGATCCGGCCTGAATGCCATACCGCCGGCAACACCCCAGACAAAATTGAAATTGTACGGTTTCGAGAAAAACCCCTGTTTTGCCACAATTTTCCAGTTATCAAGACCACCCATGTCATACACTTCAACCTCGGGTTTTATGCCATTCTCTTCCATTGACTTTCCAAAATTCTGTAACATGGTGAACGTGTTTTCAAAGATGAAATCTATGAATATCTTTCCCGTCTTCCTGTCCACGATACTGAAGTTCATGGTATTGGTATTCAGCGATGCCATCTCCGGCTTGATCTCGATTATCTGGTTAATTCGCTGCTCTGCGGTTTTTCCCATTCCAACCGCAGAACTCAGGTTCACGATCAATTCCGGGGTCTTTTCCCTGATTGCATCATGTGTCTCCCTGATCCTTGCAACCTCGTGGGTAGGCATACCGTTCTCTTCCCTTGCGTGTACGTGTACCATGGAAGCCCCGGCCTTGTAACATCGTGCAGCTTCTTCTGCGAATTCCTTCGGTTCGTATGGTACAGAATCGTTCTGATTTTTCATGGTTGCAGCACCTGATAATGCCGCTGTAATAATGACCTTTTTAGACATGGC
>CAYFSO010000034.1:0-26235 GCA_964345775.1 uncultured Leptospiraceae bacterium
AATACTCCACTCACCATAACGGCAAGCAGCAATACAATAGTAAGTTTAGATAGCTTCTTGAACATACAAAAGTCCTCCGTTTTTTAATTCTTTGGCCGGGAAACAACGTCCCCGTTAAAGCCAGGTACAAATAGAATTGCGAAAAAAATTTCACAATGTATACGAAACATTAAACATACTGTCAACGTTTTTCTTCCATTGTACACTAAAAAAACTGCTCACTCTTCACTTCTCACTTTTCACTCTATCACTTCTCACTCAACCAAACATAACACTGTAATTTTTTATTGATAAATTATTCCCGTCACCGCATACTGGCCGTGATTTTATTCCATGAAAATACAGGAGCGTACTATGAGTGAATACACGTATTATCTCGTTGAGAAGAAACCTCCAATAGCATGGGTGTACCTCAACAGGCCTGAAAAAAAGAACGCCATGAATCCCCCCGCATGGTGGGAGGCACCCGCGGTATTCGAAGAACTGGATAAAGATGATGAGATCAGGGTGATCATTTTGTCAGGGAAAGGACCGGCTTTTTCAACCGGTATTGACCTGGTAGAGATGGCAGGTGAGATCAAGGAGCTGGCCGATCCAAATCAGAAGGGGGGCATTAAGCGGAGCCTGATCCAGAAAATATACAAAATGCAGGATACCATGACCTGCATTGAAAAATGCCGAAAGCCGGTGATCGCCGCGGTGCACGGGTATTGCGTTGGAGCCGGTCTTGACATGATCACCGCCTGCGACATCAGGCTGTGCAGCAGTGACGCCCAGTTCACCCTTCGCGAAGCAGCCGTTGGGTTCGTGGCAGACGTGGGGGTGCTGCAGCGAATCACGTATATAGTGGGACAGGGGATTTCACGGGAACTTGCCTATACCGCCAAGTATATCGATGCCGGGCGGGCAAAGGACGTGCTGCTTGTTAACGAGGTATTTGACGACCAGGAAGCCCTGATGAAGGGAGCCCTTGAGATGGCAACCGAGATAGCCGAGAACTCACCGCTGGCGGTACAGGCATCAAAGGACGTGCTGAACTACGGTATCGGCAAGACGGTGGATGACCAGTTGAAGTACGTTGCCTCCATCAGTGCCAACATCATCCCGTCAGATGACCTCTTTGAGGCCTTTGCGGCTTTTTCCGAAAAGCGCAAACCCAACTTCCCGGGAAAATAAGAACAGCGGGCAAACGAAAAAAGGGGTGGTAAAAACCACCCCTTTTTTATGTACATTCCGTTACGTTCTTTAGAAAAGTTTTTTAAGCTTGTCTTTTGCCTTGTCCTCGGCTTTTTTAGTGGCTTTGTCCGTTGCTTTTTTTGTGGCCTTTTTGGCTGCATCTTTTGCCGCGTCCTTTGCCACGTCACCGAGGTCTCCGGCAGCGTCCTTGACCAACTCTTCAATAGTAGGTATTTTCGGGCTTACCAGCTTCGTCTTCGGACTTGTGTATGTACCGGTTACCTTGTACTGTAAATACACCTTGCCCTCGTCGTTTACCAGCTTCTTCATGGCTGACTGGGTGATCTTGTCGGACTTGACGTATTTCTGCACGTTTTTGCCCATTGCCTTCACGCCCTTGTCAACATTTCGCTGTATACCCTTCTCTATTGACTTGTTGTACTTCTCATCCAGGGCCAGGTCAATATCCATGTTCACCTTCTTGTTATTGGTGTTGGCGGTTCCCTGGAAGGTCATGCGGTAATCACGGGTCTCGATCTTCCCGTTGGAAAGCTTCACCACCCCGGCCTTGTACCACAGG
Organism: uncultured Leptospiraceae bacterium; assembly: GCA_964345775.1. Taxonomy (GTDB): domain Bacteria; phylum Spirochaetota; class UBA4802; order UBA4802; family UB4802; genus M55B154. The sequence continues at coordinate 1,757 of CAYFSO010000034.1, forward strand.
TCAACATACCCGTCTTTCCAGTCTATGGTGTCTTTGAGAAAACCAAGTTTTCCGGAATACTGTTCAAGGGTCTCGTTTGACTTTATGGCATCGAATACCTGCAGTCCTGTCATCTTGCCCCGGGGGCTGCCCACCTTCATGGCCGCTTCAGGGTTCACCTGCCTGGTTTTCAGGTCAAAGGGTTTCACGTTACCGTTGGCAGATACTACAATATCGAATGAATCAACAGTACCGGTTGAAGTTGTCCCGATGGTTTTAATGCCACTGTTAAACTTCACCTTCACCTGGTTCTTGTTTTCCAGGTCTTTGGGGTCGATGGCAATATCGTACACCTGTGTTGTAAGGTTATACAGCTGAATGGTCTGCCTTAGCTTCAGGTCTTTGAAGGTGACAGTACCGTTTTCCATCCCAACCTTCCCGATGGTAATGCTCACCGGCAGGTCATCCGCGGTAAAGGGGCCGGATGGCTCTTTTGGCTTCTTTGCTTCTTCAGCTTTTTTTCGTGCTTCCTCTTCCTGCTTTTTCTTCAGTTCGGCCTTTTCTTCGGCGGTCAACTTTTTGGGGGCCATCAGGTCGGAAAAGTTGAAGGCGCCGTTCCTGTAGCGTATAGCGTTGATCACCGGCTCGTACAGCATGAGCTCGCGCAGCTCCACGTCACCTGAAAGCAGTGGCATGAACCTCAGCTTGAAAACGAACGCCTTCAGGCCAACGAAAAGATCGCTTTGGGGCACCGGCTTGTCTTTCAGCTTCTCAAGCTGCTTTGGTGTCTTGAAGTTGGAGATCTGCACACCCTTCACCTCTATACCAGACACCACCGAGAATATACCAACATCGATGTCCTCAATGGCCACCTGCCGGTTCAGGGCCTTCTCCATCTGGTCTTCGATCATCTGCTTGTCCACAACGATCATGATGACAATGCTGGCAATAATGATAAGGGCAACTATTGCACCGATCACAATACCCAGCCATTTAAATATCTTTTTCATTACGAACCTCCTGTATGGATTGTTCAGGTCACTGGATTATTAGTATCTCCCAAAAAACCGGGATTATTTTTCATTTATTATATGGTAGTGCAAAGATTTAAAAAGGCAAGCACGATTTTTTACTTCCCAGCCAACTTCTCTGGGAAAACAGCCTATTCTGGTTGACAATATCTTTTTTAGAAAGACTCTTATACAAATACAAAGAAAAAAATGGAAAGGATCATGAAAAAAATCACTGAAAAACAGATCAGCAACATCGTCACAAAGATACAGGACAAGAACTACGCCCTTCCGGAACTCATGAAGAAGTTCGAGAAACAGCAGCCGCACCTGTTTGAATACCTTGACATAATCGATGATGGACAGATGACAAACCATGAAGTGGCCCTGTTCAGGCATGTAGTATTACTTGCATGGTATATAATTTCAGAAACAAGGGGTTCTGTTGATACGGTAGACAACAGTTTCATAGATATACTGGTTGATCGCAACGCCGACCTTCTTGAAATACTGCATACCAATGCAGACGGGAGTGAAGACATTATTGAACTGCTCACCACGTACAATGAGCAGAAAGACCTCATGGAATTCCTGCTGGCCATGCTGTATCAACCGGGTGATACCGACAAAAAGGTACGTGAAATCGCCTTCTTTATACTGGTACTTCCACTGAAGACCATCGTTGACACCCTTGTCCTCGATGAAGACAAGTGGTCAAAAAAGCTTGAACGCCGTTACTCCGAAAAGGATCATAAGAAAAGCCTGGAAACAATAAAGGGCATGTTCAAAAAATTCACCGGGAGTCAACTGTACAATGAACTGAAGCCCACCCGGAAAGAAGATGCTGAGACCATCATCACCCTGCTTGCAGACCTTATGTACAAACATCACGTCAGGATGCCTGCAGAATGGAAGACCCGGCATGTACTTGACTGCTGCATTAACCTTTTCCCCGAAGCAGTGACCGATGACAGGCCCATTACCGAAAACATTGTGCCCGTGCTGGTGTCCTTTTTCATGTTTACAGGGGAGAACAATTTAATACCCCTCTCTGAAGAGATGGCCGAGATCATTCCGGAATACGAAGGGGAGATATCCGGTTCGGCCACAATGCTTCCCGAATCAGGAACGCAAAAGGTTGGCAGAAATGATCCCTGCCCGTGCGGGAGCGGGAAGAAATACAAGAAATGCTGCGGCGTATAGTAAGAATACAACAATAACAGTTTTACTAAAATGCATTGACATATTATTGTCTTGTATGACATTGTCAGCAGAAGAGTGACTGCTCACTCGGATTAGTGACGGGTCACAACGCCATATGGCAACTACAATTACCCCCGTCCAGATATCCGGTTTTTTGTTGATTTTATTTCCCCTATAGTATATAAAAAAGATGCTGGAAATTGTTGTCACCAGGGATAACCCGATGGCGCATATTCACTTTTAAGGAGTCTCCAATGGAACAGGCTGCCACCATCACAGATATAACCCGCACCGGCATGATGCTTGCAAACCGCATCAGAATGATCATGGCCATCATCCTTATTCTCATCGTGGGAGGGGCCGCCGCGGACAACAGTTTTGCCATTAACGTAACGTACTTCTCAGGTCTTGTCCTGTTTATCATACTTGCATCTGTAAATTATTTCGCTGCAAAAAGAGATTCGCAGAGTACCACACTGCAGTATGTCACCGTCATCATAGAAATAAGCATACCAACTCTACTGAAAGTTGCCCATGCCTTTACCGACAATCCTCACATGATGGTGAACGAGAGCGTCGTGTTTCCCGCTTACCTGCTGTTCATAATGCTCACCCTGTTGCAGAACAGCCGGCGCCTTACCCTTTTTGCGGGTGCTATCGCGGTTATGGAATACACTGCACTCATCCTTGGTGCCGTTTTTGTCCTGAATATTCCTGTGAAAACAGGGACTTTCTCGTTCGGCTACGTCATCATCGATGATGAGATCGGGAAGCTGGTAATACTCACTGGTTTCACCCTTGTATGCAACACCATACTCAAAAACCTCACCGCCTTCGCGCAGCGTGCACTGCAGCAGGAGGACATCGCCCGCAAACGTGCCGGGTTCCTTGAAAACACCATAACAACACTCAGGGACATGAACAGGGACCTCTCCGGTGTGAGCACATCACAGCAGGAGATCTGTGGTAAATTCACCACGGTCTCACAGGACCAGGCCGCCATGAGCGAGGAACTCTCGTCAATACACGAGGAACAGCTGGCTTCCATCGAATCAATAACCAATTCCATGAACGACCAGAGCCGTGAATCAGACCATACCCGTGAGCTGGTATCCTCACTGCAGGAAAGCCAGCAGCAGGTCATCTCACTCAGCAGTGAACTTTTAAAAAACATCGAGCACATTGGTGAATCATCACGAAAAACCGAGTCAAGCCTCAGCGACATGAGCGGCATGATGCAGGTGATCAGTGAAGGGGGACAGTCCATTACCAATTTTATATCTGTTATTAACGATATCACCGACCAGATCAACCTCCTCAGCCTCAACGCGGCAATAGAAGCCGCCCGTGCCGGTGATCACGGGCGGGGCTTTGCCGTTGTGGCCGACGAGATAGGCAAGCTGGCCGTGGCAACCTCTGATAATGCCAGCGAGATATCCACGCAGCTTGAACGGATCAGCCAGGACATCAACAAGGGGGGAAGCCTGGTACAGGCAACCCGTGATGCCATCGGGGAAGTCTTAACCCTTATCGAGAGCAGCAGCCACAACATTGGCCAGGTAACAAACGCCATGCAAAAGCAGGACCAGGACATACAGGCCGTGGGCAAACAGTCGGAGAACCTTGACCAGCTGTCAAAGTCAATCCTCACCTCCACCAGCGAGCAGCAGTCCTCCATGGAAGAAAGCACCTCTTCTGTTCAGAAGATATCCCAGATCGCCCAGGACATTGCCCAGTACAACCAGGAGATCCTTGAACTGGCAGAGGTGATCGGTCAGAAAGCAGACCAGATGGAAGGATTGATAGAGAACATGGATGAAGGGGGAGAAGAAAACGAAAAACAATAAACCCGGGGAAGGACCATGTCCAGTCACCCGGGTTGTTCATTTCCATTACTGTTCTTTTTTATTTAACCGGCAGCTTTTTCCTTCTTCGGTTCTACTTTCTTAAAGGTAAGATCCTCACCGTCATAGTCCACCTTGATGTTCTCCTCGGAAATTACGTCACCTTCAAGCAGCCGCATTGACAGCGGGTTCAGCAGGCTTCGCTGTATGGCCCGTTTCAACGGCCGTGCACCGAACTGCGGGTCAAAACCAACTTCAACGATATGATCAAGGGCCTTGCCGGTAAGCTCAATTCGTATGCCCCGGTCACGCAACCGCTTTGCAACCTCTTCAAGCTGCAGCATCACGATATCCTTGATGTGTTCCCTGCTGAGCGGGTTGAATATTATTATCTCGTCCACCCTGTTCAGGAATTCCGGCTTGAAGTAATTGCGCAGTTCCTTCTGCACGCCCGCCTTCCTGTCATCAAGGGGTATATTTGGATCGCTTATGTAGGAGGTGCCGATATTGGAGGTCATGATGATTATGGTATTCCTGAAATCAACCGTCCTCCCCTTGGAATCGGTGAGCCTGCCCTCGTCAAGGATCTGCAAGAAAATGTTGAAGACATCAGCATGCGCCTTCTCGATCTCGTCAAAGAGCACTACCGAGTAAGGACGTCGCCGCACCGCCTCGGTAAGCTGTCCACCCTCGTCGTATCCCACGTAACCGGGAGGGGCACCAATGAGTCGGGCCACCGCGTGTTTCTCCATGTACTCCGACATGTCGATACGGATGATGGCCTTCTCATCGTTGAAAAGGAACTCCGCAACCGCCTTGGCAGTCTCTGTCTTCCCAACACCCGTGGGCCCAAGGAATATGAAAGACCCGATTGGCCTGTTGGGATCCTGCAGGCCTGACCGTGATCTTCGCACCGAGTCTGAAATAGCCTGTATGGCCTGTTCCTGGCCTACCACCCGGTTCTCGATGATACGTTCCATCTTCAAAAGTTTGTCTTTCTCGCCTTCAAGCATCTTGCTGACAGGTATTCCCGTCCAGCGCGAAACAACCGCGGCGATCTCCTGCTCTGTGACTTCCTCTTTAAGCAGCTTCCTGTCCGTCTGTATCTCTTCAAGCTTCCTGTTCTCCTCGGTAAGCTTGTTCTCCAGTTCACGCATTTTGCCGTAGCGTATCTCGGCAACAAGGTTGAGATTTCCTTCGCGTTCGGCACGCTGTTCCTGCGCTTTCAGGTTGTCCATCTCCTCCTTGATGCGCCGTATCTCGACGATCACTTCTTTCTCGTTCTGCCACTGTCCCGCCAGCTCGTCCTTCTTCTCTTTAAGGTTGGCAAGCTCTTCCTCTATTTTCGCAAGGCGTTCTTTCGATGCCTTGTCCTTTTCCTTCTTCACCGCGGCCCGCTCGATGGACAGCTGCCGTATCCGCCGGTCTATCTCGTCAAGCTCGATGGGCATGGAATCGATCTCCATCTTGATAAGGGATCCCGACTCGTCTATAAGGTCAACCGCCTTGTCGGGTAGAAACCTGTCGGTTATGTAACGGTCTGACAGCATGGCCGCCGCAACAACCGCCGAGTCAGAAATGCGCACACCGTGGTGCACCTCGTATCGTTCCTTAAGTCCGCGAAGGATGGCGATGGTATCCTCAACGCCAGGCTCACTGGTAAATACCGGCTGAAAACGCCGTTCAAGGGCCTTGTCCCGCTCGATATGCTTCTGGTACTCGTTCAGGGTGGTTGCCCCGATACATCGAAGCTCACCCCTTGCCAGTGCGGGCTTGAGCATGTTGGACGCGTCAACCGCACCCTCGGCCGCACCCGCGCCGATGAGGGTGTGAAGCTCGTCGATGAAAAGCACAACATCTCCATCGGATTCCTCCACCTCGTTGATAACCGCCTTCAGGCGTTCCTCGAACTCGCCCCTGAACTTGGCACCGGCGATCAGGGCACCCATGTCAAGGGCAACAAGCCGCTTGTTCTTCAGTCCCTCGGGTACATCACCTGAAACCATTCTCTGGGCAAGCCCTTCAACGATGGCCGTCTTACCAACGCCCGGTTCACCTATAAGTACCGGGTTGTTCTTGGTTCGGCGTGATAATACCTGCATCACCCGGCGTATCTCGTCGTCCCTGCCGATAACCGGGTCAAGCTTGTTCATCCTGGCCATCTTCGTCAGGTCACGGCTGTAGCGGTCAAGGGCATTGTACTTCTCTTCCGCCGTTTCATCGGTGGCACGCTTGCTGCCCCTGATGTCCTGCAGCACCCGTGCAATATTCTCTGGTATGAATCCATGGGAATTGAGGATCTGCTTCGCCTTCGTGTCCCCCGTTTTGGCAAGTGCAAGAATGAGATGCTCCGTGCTCAGGAACTCGTCCTTCATCTGTACTGCCTCGTTCCAGGCCTCGTTCATCACGTCACGCAGTGCGGGTGACATGGCACCACCGCCCGGCCCTGCACCGTACTGCCTGGGCATTGACCCAAGGGCGGCATCCACCTCGGATTTTATCTCCTGCGGCACAACACCCAGCTTCTGGGCCATGGGAGTAAATATACCACCATCCTGCTCCACCAGTGCCTTCAGAAGGTGTTCCGGGTGGATGTCCGGATGATTATACTCGGTGGCGATATTCTGCGCATCATATACCGCATTCTGCGTCTTTAATGTCATCTTGTCCATTCGCATAGACAGACCTCCAGTAATTCATTAAGGGGGGCACGCCAGATGGTGTTACACATGGAAAGCGTTAGTTGCTACTTCTTTTTGCTGTATAATATACTGAATAAAACCGGGATCGTCAACTCCTACCAGTCACGGATATCATCCCCTGCCCCTTTTTTTCTGCGTATCTCTGTTACATTCACGTCAACGAACCAGATGGGAGGACTGAAAAGCCCCTCCTGGCGATAATGGTCCTGCCGCACAATAATGTCTTTCAGCGAGACTTTCATCATTTCAGGTATGTACTGTCCCGTCATCCCCGTTATAAAATGGTAGGGGCTGAATGTGAGTCCATATGATGCCGCGGGCTGCGGAACCGGCGACACTCCAAGCATGAACGTGTGCCCCATGTTCTTCTTCTTCCTGAAAAACTCAAGGTCTTCTTTCCGTATCACGTTCACCCATACCGATTGTTCCCCGCTTGAGAGCATAACCCTTGCCATCACCCCCTGCCCTTTTCCAGGCTGCCGCTCACCCATGGTTTCACCGGTCATCTTCAGCAGGTGCCCTGTGTTGTGTTCAAGTTTTTTGCTCCCGAGGATCTTTTTCCCGGAAATACGCTGGTATTCCTTTTTAAGGTCATACGGTTCCAGCACCTGGATCCTGTTCTCATAGAATACTTCATCCACAAAGCCCTTGGGCGTGGCAGATGCCAGTGTACCGCTTCCCCTGCGAATAAGAACCCCGTCTTTCCAACGGTTCCCGGGCACCTGGCCGTGAAAGAGACGTCCACCCTCCAGGAACACGTCAATGGCGTTTCCCTGCAGGTCAAACAGTCGCTGGTGATAGGTGGTATCATAATACGTACCCTTTGCCGAAGCAGCCATCCGCTGCAGGGACTTCCTGTCCCGCAGGTGCAGCTTTCCTCCTGCCAGCACGTTCACGGTCACACCCCTGTTCCGCAGCATGTAGCGGTACCGGTGCAGCATGGAATAGTCAACACGCCTGGTATTCAGGACAAGGCACAGGGTTTTCATCGAATCCTTTCTCCATCTGAAAGAACGAGAAATATGCGATATCCATCGAGGAACATTTTCTACCGGGGAACCCTTCTTCAGCTCCAGCTTTTTCAACTTTCTCTGCAGTGAGTACGGTGCCGTTACCGCTTCAAGCCCCCGTGAAGAAGGTGATGCGCCAATAAGGGGAACCACAAAAACCCTTGTATCCGATGCCCATTTCATGGAAGCGGCATCGGCCATCTCCCTGATACCCTCCCGCACCTGGTCTATTTCATGTGACATGTTATAGGAGTTGTCCACCAGCACCACCATGTCTACGCTTTCAGGAGAACCCCTCCATTTGCTTTCGGAAAACTGGAAGTAAAGCTCCGAGGTCTCCTTTTCTGCCAGGTCGAAAAGGGTAGACGCTTCCTCTTCGCAGCGAACAACGATGGTATCACGGGCCACGGAGTACAGTATACTTTTTACCTTGAATGACTTACCCGTGGCCATGATGGTTCCCGTCTGTATATAATCGATATACCGTGTTTTCCCCAGCAGTTGCAGCTGCTTCCTGTCTACTACCCCGCGGGGATCTATGGACAGGGACTTCATGTCCCGTTCGAGCATGTCCGGTGAGTATATATCAAGACCGCGCGAGATGCGGGCAGCCACCCCGGCGAGCCTGGCGTACTGGTTACCAGTCTCTTCACTGACGGAAGATGTGGTGCTTTCTACCTTGTAAGGCAGAACGGCCACGTCAGCATAAAGAATACCAGAACATGCGGTGATAGTGATCACCGCCAGCACCATGCAGAACATATTTTTGCAAATAGACCTCATCTTCGGCCTTCCTTCCTCTTGAACAGGGCAAAGAAAAGTCCCCCTGCAATAAACCCGGCAACATGGGCCACCCAGGCGACCCCTCCCGCATCCCCGGTTCCCCGGGCGAACATGTTGAACACCTGCAGCAAAAACCATATGGGCAAAAAGACAATGGCCGGCAGCCGAAGAACAAAGAACAGCATCCATACCCTGATACGGGCAAACGGGAAAAGAAAGAGGTAGGCCCCGAGAATGCCCGACACCGCGCCAGATGCTCCCACCAGCGGCTGACACAGGCCGGGCTCTGCCAGGGTAAAGAGAAGCCCGCTTAAAAAACCGATCAGCAGGTAGAACACCAGGAAGCCGCTCCTGCTCATCCGGTCCTCAACGTTGTTCCCGAATATCCACAGGTAGAGCATGTTAAAAAAGATATGGAAAAAGTTCCCGTGCATGAACATGTACGAAAAAAAGCCAATATACGGATGCACCTTCGCAGAATCAGAAAGATTTCTGCCGTTAATGGCCTCACAGGGGATGAGGCCGTATTCTACGATCGATTGTTCGAATCCCAGCTGACCAAATACCTGGAAATAGAATACCACCGCGTTGGCTATGATAAGTGCCCAGGTAACAACTGGCAGGTGTCTGGTAGGATTTTCATCTTTATACGGTATAAACATGATCTATTCCAGGGACAACCCGTCATATATGTATTTTTTCTTTACAAAGTCTTCTTCTGTCTTGCCGGAGGCCACGTAGCTTGCACCTCCCACGTTCACACCTTCGGGGAGACTGCAGTTCTTTCCCACCAATGTGATGCTTTTAAACAATGCCCTTGGATAGCTGCTGCTTTTCAATTGCTCGGTGTCTGTACCAATGCGGCAGCGAATACCGATATTCAGGGGAACAGGTTCGAAAGGCTGCTCGGTACGCTCATCAAGCACTGTACGGGTAATACGGGAACCTTCACCTATCCTGTTGTGGGGAAGAATGATGGAATTTCTTATGACCGCTTTCTCTTCAACCGATACGCCGGGGAAAAGTATGGAATTCTCAACCGTGCCGTTGATAACACAACCGTCAGATACGAACGATCCGCTCACGTTTGCACTGTTTCCCAGCGAGGCGTACCCGTGGTATTCAATCTTGCTCTCAAACATGGAATTGTAGAATATTTTCTCAACCACGTCCCTGTTATGCAATATCTCCATGTTGTGCCGGTAATAATCCGGCACGTTGTTTACAGGCCAGCACATGATGGGAAAGGTATCCTTTTTAATACCCTTGTTTATAAGTGTGTTTATTATCATCTCGAATATATTCGGGGAGTTATTCTTCTCACGAATGGCCTTCTTTATCACGTCATTGAGTACCTTCTGCCGTGCCACCAGTGCACGATGGGCCATGGTTGCCTTCCCGTTGAACTGCAACTTGTAGAGCACCGCGTGCGCCCTGCTCTTTTTGAATTTCTGTAACAGGGCAGCAAAATCGATGAGTGACGGGTTATCACCATTATAGATGATGTAGACCCCGGTATTACTGTCCATGATAATATTGCGGGTAAATCCGGCATCCGAGAACCTGCCGGTCACCACCTTGAAGGGAGGAAACTTTTCCTCCTCGAAGGGACCGTACCGCGAAACATAGTCCACCAGGTCATCATCAACATCGTTGTACACGACTGTACGCCGTGCTCCTGACTGCATGGCATTCCCGATAATGAAATCAACCACCCTGAACTTCCCGCAAAAGGGAAGCATGTACTTGGAACGCCCCTCGGTTAATGATAATAACTGGTACTGTTCTGTGGACGGATAGGATATTATTGTAACGTCTTCCATGAAAGCTCTATCTTCTTAAAGTTATTTTTTCCAGCAAAAGTTCAGGTCAGTAGTAACAGATACGTGCAAATCAATCAATTACTTTAAATGAAATAATTCTACTTGATTTTTTAGTTCGGCTTGTAGTGAACTAATGTAGTCATGAAAAAATACACTGTCACAAATAATGCCACTGGCCAGAAAATTACCGTACCCGTGGGGACACTGCTCTCCGATGCCGCCCTTGAGCTTGGCATTCCACTTCCCACCCCATGCGGCGGGAAGGGTATATGCGGGAAATGCGCTGTTAAAGCAGAAGGGGCTCTGACCCCTCCCACCGGTATGGAAGGATCTGCCGGCCTCAAAGCAAGTGAAATGCGCCTGGCCTGCCAGGCCGCGGTAGCCGGCAATATAATCATCTTCCCGGAAGATTCAGGCTTTTCAAGAACACCCGTCCTTAAGCCCCTTGATCCAGGGGCCCAATACGGTATTGCCGTGGATATCGGTACCACCACCATGGAATTTGCCATTATTAACCTGGAAACGGGTGAACAGCATCGGGGAGTACAGATGCTCAATCCACTGAGGCGATGGGGAGACGATGTCATATCACGGATAGCTGCCGCAACAGGCGAATTTGAGCACCAGGTCAATCTTCTCAGGAGCACTATCCTTTCTGAAATTGAAGAGATGTGCCGGGAAACCGGAGTACCCGGTGAGAACATCAGGAAGATAATCTGCTCGGGGAATACCACCATGCAGTACTTCCTGGCAGGCATAGATGTTTTCTCCCTGGGGCGTCACCCCTACACGGCACATGTGCTTGACATTCCTCGGATCACAATGGATGAACGCTGGAAGAACCGGTTTCCCAATACCGACATGGAAGTCTTACCCGTCAGTTCAGCCTTCCTGGGGGGCGACTTCATGGCAGGCCTGGCACTCAGCATAAATAACGGCATCACCCGCTCCGCCTTCTTCATCGACATGGGCACAAACGGTGAGATGTTCCTTATCACTCCAGATGAGCGGATATTTGCCACCACCTGCGCCATGGGCCCCGCCCTTGAAGGCATGAACATGTCTGCCGGGATGACCGCCACCGACGGCGCCATCACCCACGTAACCATGGACAACGGCAGCCTTGTGTGTACGGTAAAGGGAGGGGGACGGGGACGTGGTATTGCCGGCACCGGTTACATAGACATGGTTGCCCATCTTCTCAATGAAGGACTTGTAAAACCAGATGGTGCGTTTACCAGGGCAGAGAAGGAAAAGCTGCCTTCCCCGCTGTATGAAGGTACCTGGAATAATATTCGCAGTTTCTTCCTGCAAGACGGGGTCCCGCTCACCCAGGCTGATGTGCGTAACCTGCAGCTTGCCCGTGGGGCAAGTTTCACGGCCGCAACGCTTTTGCTGCAGGAGGCAGGTTGTGACGTTTCAGATATCAACACCGTTATACTTGCCGGTGCATTCGGAGAAAACATCCATATCGATAATTTCAGGGAACTGTCATTTCTACCTGGTTTTTCCAGCGCGGAGTGGTCTTTTGCCGGGAATACCAGCCTTGCCGGGGCATTACGTGCATGTACTGATACTGATTTTATGGAACGTGTATCTTCTTTACGGGAACGGGTTACCATTGTTGAGCTTACCACGCACCCGCGGTTTAACGACATGTTCATGGGATCATTGGATTTCCAGTGACAGGTTTATATCTTCCAGGGAATGGTTTCGGGGTGTACAACGTGAATATGCAGTTTCTCGTCCATGAAATCAAGAGATGAAAAGATGGGTTCAGCTATTTCACGCATCTGGTCACAGTCATCACATACCAGCACCAGCCTGAAACGGTTGTATTCATTCTCATCCCGGTCTGATTTGCCTCTCAGGGCCAGTGCCGGCACGAGCCTGAACAGGTCGCCCCGGTCAGAAACCCTGGTAAAATAGATGAGCAGGGTATTGCCCACGTTCAGCTTTCCTGAAAAAAGCAGCTTTTCATCCTCTCTTTTCGTACCTGAATACTCCATGTGGGTAAATACCTCGGGGGGACACTGGCATCCAAGCACGTTCTGCACAAATGTTTTCATTTCTTCTTTGGCAGTGCTCATAAAAGCTTATCCAGTGACTCGTGCACGTTCAGGTAATTATTGATCTCGTTATAGCTGAAGGTATTCTGTATGTTTTCTCCAACACCAACAGTGGCAAAGAAAATGTGGTTCTTCTTTGCAAATTTCCTGATACTCATCAAAACACCCAGGCCTATGGAATCTACCATGTTTACCCTGCCAAGGTCCAGTATCACCCTTTTTTTCTCCGCCCCGGTTATCTTGTCTATCATCTTGTAATTGGCGCCCACCGCTTCAGGGGAAACAAAGTCACCTGCAAGTTCTATCACCAGCACGTTATCAATTATCTTATCGTTTATCTCCATCCATTTTCACCCGATATACCTGATGCTTCAAAAACCCGTCACTGTATACCATAAACCATGCATGGATGCAAGCTGTTTTCTTTTTATATTTTTCCCGGGATCACAGCCTTTTCCCGGAGAAACTCCACAAGCTTTTTCCGTTCGTATGCGTCTGCAAGTTCTTCCAGTGCCTTGTCATCTGCCACTACCTCTTTCAGCACTTCTCCCCGCTGCGCGGATCCCAGCCCCGAAAACGCCTGGTGGGTTTTCAACAGGTCACGGGCTTCACGAAGGGCTGGAAGTATTACCTCCATCCTTTCAGGAATATGTGAGGCTATCTCCCTGCGAAGCCGTGCCGCCATTGCGGGTGAAGAACCGCTGGTGGAAAGTGCAAGAACGAGGTCTCCACGTCGTTCTACGGAAGGTACTATGAAAGTGCAGTTGGGCGGATCATCGACGGCATTGATAAAGGTATTCCTCTTTTTCGCTTCCCTGAATACCAGCCTGTTCACCCCGGGCTGGTTGGTGGCGGAAAAGACCAGCATGGCGCCTTTCAGGTCACCTTTTTTGTATTTCCTTTTTTTCAGGGTTATCCTGCTGCCGGGTTCACCGGCAAGTTTTTCCAGATCCGGGTGCATCCACGGAGAGATCACCTGTACCACCGCCCCCGCCTGGCAGAGGTCCTGTACCTTTCGAAAGGCCACCTCGCCGCCGCCGATAATCACGATGAACTTGTCCTCCAGGTTCATTAACAGGGGATACAGTGCCATCAGTCCTCCAGTTCCCCGGGCATGGAAAAGTACTCTCCCGCCTCTTTCAATTTTGCCCGTTTTTCATCATCAAGCCCTATCTCCTCGTCGGTGAGATAGCACTGCGGATCGGGTGCCCACGGGTCATCATAGGTACGGTAGGCCCGCACCCGCATTGCCCCGGTACACATGTGGGTATATTTACATACCCTGCAGCGTCCCTTTATGTACTCTGCCTTGTGCTTCAATCCCTTCATGAGGGGGTCACTCTCGTCCATCCATATATCGCCGAAGTTCCGTTCACGCACGTTGCCGAAGGTGTAATCCTGCCAGAACTGGTCGGGATGCACGTTGCCAAAAAAGTCGATATTGCCAATGCCAACACCGGTGGAATTGGCGCCGCCGCCGTTCCAGGCCAGCAGTTCGCCAACTTCATCTGCCCGTGGTGAGCCCTGTTCCTGGAGAGTTCGGTAAATGTACACCCCGTCGGCGTGGTTGTCCACGGTGAGGATGTTTATATCAAGCCCCCGGTCGAAATAATCCCTTGTCCGCTGCATGATGATGTCCATGGCGTCCCGTGATTCCCCGTAAGTGAGGTCATCCTTGAACATGTTCTCACCACGGCCCGAATAGACAAGGTGATAGAAGCAGGCCCGGCTTATCCCTTCCTTCTCTATGAAATCGAAAATACGATGCAGGTCCTGGTAGTTTCGCCGTGTGAGGGTAAGCCGCAGTCCCACCCGCTGGCCCACGGCGATGCAGTTCTCAAAGCCCTTCATGGCACGGGTAAAGGCCCCCTTCACGCCGCGGAACTGGTCGTTCACGTCCTCCATCCCGTCAAGGCTGATCCCCACGTAGGTGACCCCCGAGTCCTTGATGCTCCGTGCGGCGTTCCTGTCTATCAGCGTCCCGTTTGTGGAAATGACAGGCCGTATCTCCCGGTCCGACGCCCGTTCAAGCAGCGAGAACAGGTCCTTCCGCATCAGGGGCTCACCGCCGGAAAAAAGCAGTGACGGCACACCAAAGGCGGCAAGGTCATCGATGAGCCTGAACCCCTCGTCGGTGGTGAGCTCACCGCTGTATTGATGGTTTTCCGAGTCTGTATAACAATGCACGCAGCGAAGGTTGCAGGTACGGGTGGTGCTCCACACCACGATGGGCCGCCGCTCACTTGCCAGCGCCACCCTCCCGTGGGGCCTGTTCCCGTGTGAATCCGTTGTCCCCCCGGTACCGTACCGTAAACTGTCACCCGTCGATTCGCCGCTGCAGTAAAGTTTTCCTATGTCGATCATTTGCGTTTTCCTGATTAGTTGTGTTTAGTTAGTCGCCACCGAGACACCGAGGCAGAGATAATTTTTATAATAATATTAGTATATTATAATATCTCAACTCTGTGTTTCTGTGCCTCGGTGGCAATCCTTTTATTAAGTAAAATATTTTACTCTCTCCTTTTTGAACTCCTTCAGGGAGCGAAGTACCTGGTAGTGGTGCAGTCCCGATCGTTCTTCCAGCCTTCTGATGATGGACTGCAACTCTTCATCAGAACGGGCATGTATCATGGCAAACAGGGGATATTCCCAGCGCCCGGGGTATACCGTGCGCAAATAGAGATGGGAGATGGACGGTTCCCCGCCAAACACCTGCTGCACCTCTTCCAGGGGCACACCCTCTTCAAGCTTCCATGCCGTCATGGCGTTGGCGGTGTACCCGGCGTCCCTGTGCCGCAGTACCGCCCGGAAGCCCCGCATAATGCCATCTTCACGCAGGCCGTTTGCCAGGTCAAGAAGCTCATCCTCTTCCATGGCCGCGCTGCTTTCCTCTGCCAGCAGCGCGAAGGGCCTGGGATCTGCCGGCAGGTCATGCTGCAGCAGCCGCACCGCTTCCTTCGCCCTTTCGGTGAGCCTTCGTGCTCCCTTCTTCCCGGGGGCATCTTCTGGGCTTTTCTCTGCCGGGGGGACTTTTCCCCCTCCCACCGCAAGCGTTACTCCCAGTTTCATCATGCGCTCGTTGCGAAGCAGCAGGTGGTCCGCTGCCCCGGCTTCGTTCGCCATGCGGGCGGCCTCGTCCTGCAATGATATTGAAGGCGGTACTGCCAGCGTGAACCAGATGTTATACCGGTGGTCCCGCAAGTAATTGTGACTAACCCCCGGGTGCGCGTTTATGATTTCGGCCGCATGGTCTACCTTCTCACCCGGCACAGAGAATGCCACCAGGCTGATACCGTACCCAAGCTTCTCGGGGCTGAAAATGCCGGCAATATTCCGGATAATCCCCTCCTCGCGGTACCTGCCAACGATATCCATAACCTCGCCCGGGGGCATCCCAAGCTCACCCGCCAGCTGATGCCACGGCATGTACACCAGCGGCAGCTCCTGCTGTATACGGTTCAGCACCCTTGTTTCTTTCTCACTGTATTCAGCCATATATCAAAAGATACATCCTCTTCACTTCTCACTTTTCACTCGCCTTACGCGGCACATGCGCACAGTAGGGCTCCTCGTCAAGGTAGTTGCCGGTGGCGTAATAGGCCCGGGCCCTGCAGCCGGCACAGAATGCCCGGTACTCGCACAGGCCGCACTTCCCTTCAAGGTTGGAGAGATCCCGCAGCTTCTGAAAGACTTCGGCATTGTCCCATATACTGTGAAACGGCTCATCCAGCACGTTCCCCACCACCAGTGGCAGGTAGCCGCAGGGCTGCACGTCGCCCCGGTGCGAGATGAAACAGACTCCCGTTCCCGCAAGGCATCCCCGTGTCATGGCCGCCATCCCGTCCGTCTCGATGGTGATGGTTCTGCCTTCTTCTTTCGCCCGCTGGCGCACGATACGGTAATAGTGGGGGGCGCAGGTTGCCTTGAATTCCAGGTGGGTCTGCCCCGTCCTTTCATAAAACCAGTTCAGCACTTCCTCGTACTTCTCCGGCGTGATCATGTCACTCTCGGCGATCTCAACCCCGCAGCCCACCGGCACCAGCATGAAGATATGCAGCGCCACCGCACCATGCCCCTCGGCCAGCTGCAGTATGTCCTCGATCTCGTCCACGTTCCGTTTCGTGATGGTGGTATTGAACTGGAACTCAACCCCCGCCTCTTTCAGGTGCCGGGCTCCTTCAAGGGCCTGCTGGAAACAGCCGGGAATGCCGCGAAAACCGTCATGCCCTGCAGCGTCACTGCCGTCTATGGATATGCTTGCCCGCTGTATGCCGGCCTCCCTGATCTTCTTTGCCATGGGGGCATCGATCATGGTACCGTTGGTGGCAAGGGCGGTGCGCAGTCCCTTTGACGCGGCGTACTCTGCGATAGTGAATATATCTTCCCTGTACAACGGTTCACCGCCGGTGAGCACCACTATGGGGTTGTAATGGGCGGCTATTTCATCCACCACCCCGAATGCCTGCCGGGTTGACATCTCGCCTTCGTATATATGGTCATCCGCCTCCGCCCTGCAGTGCCTGCAGTGGAGGTTACAGCGTTTTGTCAGTTCCCAGAAGATAAGTCTTGGTATGTTTTCCATTTTCATGTGTCAAAAAGCTCCTCGATGATCTTCGTCTTCTCTTTCAATGACCTGTCCGAATGGGCCCCCGACGCGCAGTCCGACCGTATTTTCTTCAGGTTCATGATGGGGTTGTGCAGGGTCTTGGTCATGATCTGGCCTGTCAGTTCTTCTACGAGGGCAAAGTCCTCGTCGCTCAGGTGTTTCAGCTTACGCCTGCGGTACTTGCGCAGTTCATTTTTGCGTATTGTCTCGAAGGACTTCTGCAGCTTCACGATAACCGGCACCACCTCCAGCTCCTCGTACCAGTCCATGAACTCGTCCACGTCTGACTGTATGAGGGCAGATGCCAGCTCCATCTCTTTGAGGCGGCTTTTCAGGTTCTCGTCGGCGATCTTCTCCAGGTCATCCACGTTATAGAGGAATATGGAATGTTTCTCCGCGATGGCGGGATCTATGTTCCGCGGGACGGCGATGTCGATCATGAAAAGAGGCCGGCTTCCCCTCTGCCTGGTGATCTCCTCGGTCATCTCCTTCGTGATCACGTAGCCCTGCGCCGATACGGAGGTGATGATGATATCCACCGTGCCGGCAACGTGGGCAATATCGTCAAGTGGTATGATGTGTGCGTCCCGGTTGATATCACCTGCGATCCTTTCAGCGTTATGCAGCGACCTGTTGGCGATGGTGATCTCCTTCAGGTTGTACTTGGTCATGTATTTCAGTATGAGTTCACCCATCTCACCTGCACCCACCAGCAGGGCATTCCTCTTTGAGAGGTCATCGAATATCTTGCGGGCAAGCTCCGTGGCGATATAGGCCACCGAAAGCGGGTTGCGGGATATCTCGGTCTCGGTGCGCACCCGCTTGGCGGTCTTGAAGGCCTGGTGAAAGAGCTTGTTGAGAACGGTCCCCGTCATCCGGTGCTGCACGGCGTTCCGGTAGGAATCCTTGATCTGGCCAATTATCTCGTTCTCCCCCACAACCATGGAGTCAAGTGAGGAAGCAACTGTCAGCAGGTGTTCCACCGCGTCCCGGGAATACTTGCGGTAGACCATGGTCTCAAGGTTATCCTGCATAGAGTCGGCGTATTCTTCAAGGGCGCCAACCAGCTGATCCACGGCCGCGTTGGCATCGGGTGAAGTAATATACACTTCAACCCTGTTGCAGGTGGCGATATACACCGCCTCGTCAACCTTCATGTTCCCGATATTTTCATAGAGCTTCACAAGCTGCTGGTCCTGCCAGGAAAAACACTCCCGTGTTTCTACCGGTGCGGTCTTGTGGCTCATGCCGATCATGGCTATATGTGGTATGTACTCCTGTTTGTTCATCTTCATTTACTTGAACGCGTGGAATCCTGTTGTTATAAGTATACTGGAGGTGAGAAAAAGGGTGACCACCAGCACAAATGCCACGATGGTGGTGACACTTGTGGTAAACTCGTTCACATCCGTTTTCCTTTTTACTAATACAATTGCCAGGATGATACCCCACGAGATGTATATCATGATCTCCTTGGGCGACCCCAGGAAGAGCATATCGTAGTGCAGCAGCACCAGCAATATACCCACAACCAGCCCGGCGGTAAGCGATATGAATGAGCGTATAATTGACCACTCCCGAAGCCTGGCCAGGGTTTCAAGACTGGGTAGCCTGTACACGAATTTCATGGAGGTTTTCTTGCGAAGCTGCCATGACATGATCAGGTACAGTACTGATGCCGCAAATCCCAGGAAAAAGAAGAGTTCACCCAGTACCGCAAGCAGGATATGAAGGGGCAGCAGGCTGTGATCGATCACTACCGCGAACTTGCGTGTTGAATCAAAAAAAGGAACAGAAGCAAGAAAAATAACAGAGATCAATGGCAGAATTATGGCACTTATGGATCCCCATTCTTCCCGCCATCGTGAAAGATGCAGGTACACCAGCAGAAAGGCCAGCAACAGGGTAAATATGTAGAAATATCCCCATATCCAGAAACTGACACTGAGCAATCCATGCAGGGAGTGGACGGGAAAGGCCAGTACGCCAAGCACTACCAGCAGTATCGTGGCGGTGTAAAACAGTACCCGGGTTGTCCCGTGCGGAACATTCCCGTCAGAGTGAATGGATACCACGCTTGACACCGCTGCCCCCACGAAAAGTACCACCACCGATATGAATACACACATGGTCATGCCGTTACCTGCCCCCTGTATATACTATTATACCATATAATACTCATTGGAAACACCATGCACCTGTTTTCAAGTAAGTTTTTTAGAAAATACTCAATATTGGCCACCGAGACACAGAAACCCAGACGAGAAATCACACAACCTCAGTGTCTCGGTGGCCAATCATTTATATTAAGAATATTTTCTACTTGAAAATTATACCCCCTTTCCTATGAAATTGCACTGAAAACCATTCTTGGAGGTATTCACGATGGCGTTGAAAGCCAGGGAACACTGGGGATCAAAAATCGGTTTCGTGCTTGCGGCGGCAGGCTCTGCTATCGGGCTTGGCAATATCTGGAAATTCCCCTACGTGGCCGGTGAGAACGGCGGGGCTGCATTCGTTCTCATCTACCTGGTCTGCGTGCTTATCCTTGGCATGCCCATTATGCTGGCAGAACTGGTTATCGGAAGACATACCGAAAAGGACCCGGTTGGTGCCTTCAAGTCCATCGCGGGCGGAACCCGATGGGAGATCGTGGGATACCTTGGTGTACTTTCTGGATTTTTCATCCTTTCTTTTTACGGGGTTGTAGGTGGATGGACACTGGGGTACATAGTAAAGAGTTTTAGCGGGGTCATTAGCAACATCGAGGACATGCAGTCCGCGGAATTGATCTTCAAAAACTTTGTCCAGGAACCGGCCCCAATGATCTTTTACCAGTTCATCTTCCTGGTTGCGTGCATGTTCATCGTGTACAGGGGCATCAACAAAGGCATTGAACGCTGGAGCAAGGTACTTATGCCCCTCCTGTTTTTCATTCTCATCGTGCTGATCGTCCGGGGTGTATCCATGGAAGGGGGCATGAAAGGGGTTTCCTTCTTCCTGAAGCCGGATTTCTCAAAAATAACCACCGGTTCTGTGCTTGCCGCACTGGGCCAGTCATTTTTCAGCCTCAGTCTTGGCATGGGCGCAATGATCACCTACGGGAGCTACCTGTCACGAAACGAAAAGATACTGCAGTCCGGTATTTATATCGTTATTCTCGACACCGTTATCGCCATTCTTGCCGGACTTGCCATATTCCCATCGGTTTTTGCCATGAACATGTCACCCAGCGAGGGCCCCGGTCTCATATATCATGTCATCCCCGCCGCATTCGGGAACATGCCATACGGGCAGTTTTTCTCCATACTCTTTTTTGTTCTGCTTTTCATTGCCGCACTTACCTCCGGCATCTCGCTTCTTGAGGTTGTGGTTGCCTACATCACCGACGAAAAACAGTGGAGCAGAAAAAAAGCCGTGTATATCTTCGGCGGCATCATATTCCTGCTGGGAATACCATCAGCACTCTCTTTCAGTGTTATGGGTGATGTAAAAATTTTCGGGAATATCTTTTTCGATTTCATGGATAAGCTCACGTCAAACTACATGCTGCCTATTGGTGGATTTCTAATAGCCATATTCCTGGGCTGGAAATACGGTCTTGAGAACACCATACACGAGCTTGACCCGGACACGAAGATCATCTCCCTGAAAGAACTCTGGGCCTTCATGATCAAGTTCGTGTCACCCTTTACCCTGTTGATCGTATTCGTCATGACGGTGAAGGACGACATCATAGGCTTCTTCAGCTCGTTGTTTTAACGGATTCGCCACAGAGGTGCACCAGGGGCGCACAAAATAAACCCGAAAAAATTTGACGGTTCTGCAAAAGAGGTGTATATTCTTACTACAACTACTCGTTGAGTAGTAACCTTCCAAAATAATCCGCTAAGTGTTGGCGATTCCAGTAGGAATCGTCTTTTTTTTGTCCTTACTACTCAAAGATACCCGTGTTCCCTGTACCAGTCAGCAATCCATTTCCAGAGGTTTATGAATTATTCCATTTGAATTCCATAACAAGTTCGTTTATACTATGAGTATGGTGCCGTATTTATCAGCATGATGGAGGTAGAATACACAGATGCATACATCGGGAGGAAGAACTCCGGGACATTCTGAGCATATTATAATCTTTTCTGAAGATGAAGAGGAGCTGGTCAATTCAATTCTGGACGACCTGGAAGCTGCCGGCAGGGAACACGAGCTTTCCACGGTAAACACCAACCAGATAGCCCTTGAAACGCTGGCCCGGTCCATATCAATGTATCCTTCTATACTCAAGAAGGAGCGGCTTGGCACGTCCTCCCGTTCCATTGACAGCCTGCTTGACAGCCTGTGCACCAGGGCTATCCCCGACATGATACTGCATATTCCCACAAAGGCAATTCTTGGCAGGGCTTATTCCATAGCAAAGATCAATTTTTTTATAATGATGTGGTATGTTGTGGAGGACATAACAGAGTTGTCCGGCAAAATATCGCCGGTGCTGGACATCATAGCTGGTAACGTGTTTGTGCTTACCGCCGAGGAGGTCTTTACCTCGCTGGTTGAGGATTTCTCCATTCCCGAGTACATCAGGCAAAATGCAGCTTACCTGCTGGCACATACATGGGAATACCGGCTGGATTACGGGGTGAAAGAATTCGCCCCCATTCTGCAAAACCTGTGGAAGGCCAGGGAAAAGCTTATACCCAACTTTGGCACCATGCTGGGATTCTCAGAATTGTGCACCATCGCCGGCAATACCGAATCAACCTGGCTGGATTACCTGAACCATGATGACATATCCGATGAAGAGATCCATGCACTTGAAGAATTCATTTTCGGCCTTACCTACGAGGAAATACTGATCCTGCGCGAACACCTTGAAAAAAGCGGAAAACAAACCATCAACAAGCAGGAGATTTCTGATGTCCTTGCACCAGAACACACAATACCGGAATACGAAAGCGATGACCCGCGGGAACTGTACCGGTCTTTCAGGGACAGGAAAATAAATGCCCGTTTCAGGGCCAGGGCAAAAACCCCCGGCCCCCAGAAAACCTTCGAGGAATACCTGATGACTTTCCTGCTCTCAACCCCGGAAAAGTGATATTTTTTTGATTTTCTCCCATATTTAGGTTTTACTGGTTAGAGGATAGACTAAAAAATTCTTGCATAATACGTCTTACGAATTAGAGTAATACACATGTTTGATATACACGATTATTACAACGAGAGTGCCCAGCACATTGAACACAGCGATTTACAGGTTGAGGTGGGGGACATTGACGAGGATATTTCCACCGATATTGACTCCCTGCTGAAGAATCGCTTCGATTCGCTGTACCTGAAGGACAAGTTCAAGAAAAGCGGAAACACCATTGAACTTATATACCCGCGTATATCCTATTCTCATCACCGGGCACTGGTAAAGTCACCTGATCATATACGTTTTCTCCTGTCACTCTACCCGTATAAAAGCGACCTGGAAAACATTGACAAGATAGTCCTCAAGCCAAGGCACGTTGTTCTTAGCTCTGTTGAACTGATGTCCCTGTACATGAGGAAGAAAAAGATCCTGGTATTGTACCTGCATCAGCCGCACATGTACCGCCTGCAGGATTCCAGTATGCGTGAATACGCGGAGTTCATGCCATTGAACATACAGTCCCTGCTGAAGGACGGACAGATCGCGAATACGGTGCACACACAGAAAAAGGACGAAGTAAAGATCCCACCACTCTGGTACATCATTTCCCTTATCCAGTCATCCAACGATGACAAAATAGACAAGTTTTTCATCAAGAGGGGTGGGGTGTTTGGAAACAAGATATCCGCCACCCTTGACGAGATATCCTTCTTCTACGCCCGTCACGGTTACTAATACCGATGATAGATTACCATGTGCACACCAGCCTCTGCGGCCATGCCCACGGGGATGTGGAAGAGTATATTCAGGCAGCCATAGATGCCGGCCTGTCAGAGATCGGTTTTACCGATCATGCCCCGTTGCCTGCGGGTTTACGGGAAGGCATCACCATGGAACCCGGAGAAATGAAAACATACCTGGGCATGATCGCAGCGGCAAAGGAGAACTTTCGTGACCGCATAAAGGTGAAGCTGGGGCTGGAGGTTGATTTCCCCCTCTTTGATTCATTTGATCACCGTTCCCTGGATGACCCCCGCATGGACTACCTTATCGGTTCGTGCCACTTCCTGGATGACTGGCCATTCGATCACCCCGATCACGTGGAAAAATTCTCCACAAGGGACATCAACCGGGTATATGAAGATTATTATGACATCATGCGCAGCCTTGTGTCATCCGGCCTGTTCCAGGTAACAGGGCATTTCGACCTTGTTAAGAAGTTTGGTCACCGGGCAACAGTGGATTTTTCAGGTACCATCGAGGAAATTGCTTCACTCATGGCGGCAAATAACGTGGCAGCCGAGATAAATACTGCCGGGTTCAGAAAACCGGTGAAAGAGATATATCCTTCGGAAGAGATAATCAGCATTTTTTTTAATAAAAATGTGCCTGTCACACTGGGCTCTGATGCCCATTCTCCCGTTGAAATTTCCCACATGTTCGGCGAGGCCATTGAAATAATAAAAAAAGCCGGGTACCGTAAGATATCCGGGTTTGAAAAAAAACAACGGTACGATATTCCACTATGAAAAACGACAGGTTTATACAGAGAACCGACGGCCTCTGGGAGGTGGACCTGCATCACCATATACACGCAGGCGTCATGGCAAGGGACGCCAGTAATATCCACTATTCCGGTGAATCAAACCAGTACAGGATGGAGGAGATGGCCCGTTTATCTGAACTGACCGGCGTCCACCCGAAGAACATTATCATGATGCAGCAGGTACACGGGGATGATATCGTCCTGGTTGACAGGGACCCCGGCGAGGCTAAGCCCTGGCATTATACCGCCGATGCCATGGTGACCACCATACCAGGTATATGCCTGGTGATACGAACCGCCGACTGTGTACCGGTAATCATCTACGAACCTGAAGCCGGCATGCTGGGTGCCGCCCATTCAGGCTGGCGGGGTACTAAAGCTGACATCTGCGGGAAAATGGTTGATCTCATGGTACAGCATGGGGGCTGCATCCCCGGAAACATGCGTGCGGTCATACTTCCTTCCATCGGCCCTGGTTCGTACCAGGTGGGCCCCGAGTTTGAAAATATTTTCCCTGCTTATGTTAAAAAACGGGGCGGGAGTCTTTACCTGGACCTCTGGCAAATTATCGAGGATTCCCTCCTGGAACATGGGATTTTGGGCGCAAATATTATCCGTACGCAACGCTGTACCCTGGAAGAGTCTCCTCTTTTTTTCTCGCACCGCAACGGGGATTCGGGCAGAAATCTCAACTTTGCTTTTATAAAAAACACTCTTCCCGGATTCTTGGGAATGGAAAACAGTTCTTTATAACAATAATATATGAAATTGCA
>CAYFSO010000035.1:0-26209 GCA_964345775.1 uncultured Leptospiraceae bacterium
AGTCGGTAAGGATAATATTCTGCTTCTCTTTAAGCCTGTTTACCAGATCAGTAACCGCATCAATTTTATACTGTTTAGCCATTACCTTTCTATCCCCTTGTGATTAATTTTTATTCCGGGTCCCATGGTTGAACATATATGAACCGACCTGATATAATTCCCCTTCGCATCAGAAGGTTTATCCTTTACTATCTGACTGTAAAAGGCCTTTATGTTTTCCATGAGGCTGCCATCATCGAAGTTCTTCTTCCCAACGCCCATGTGAATAACACCGGTCTTGTCGGCCCTGTACTCAACCCGGCCCCCTTTCAGCTCTTTTACCACTCCCTTGACGTCTTCGGTTACAGTTCCCGCCTTGGGCTTTGGCATAAGTCCCTTTCTTCCAAGAATGGGGCCAAGCTTCCCGACTTCTTTCATCATATCGGGAGTTGCCACGACCGCCTGAAAATCGATCCAGCCTTCTTTTATCTTTTCAATAATATCCTCGGCGCCAACATAGTCAGCACCAGCGTCGGTTGCCTCTTTCTGCTTGTCCCCCTTGCATATGACCAGCACCTTGACTTCCTTGCCGGTACCGTTAGGCAATACCGCGGTACCCCGTATATTCTGATAACTTTTATGAACAACCTTAACTGACATCTCGATAGTTTCATCAAAAGACGCGTACGAAATTTCCCTCATCATGGGGATCGCCTCATCGAGACCGTAGAATCTGGTCTTGTCTATTGTGCTTCGAGCGTCAGTGATTTTTTTTCCACGATTCATAATCAAACCTCAAAACTTCATTTATCTGGATAAGATACCTTGTTACTCTGCAACATCTACACCCATTGACCTTGCGGTTCCCGCAATGATCTTTACCGCGGCATCAATATCCGTGGCATTAAGGTCGGGCATCTTTGTGTTTGCGATCTCTTCAAGCTGGGCCCTTGTTATCTTGCCAACTTTTTCCTTGTTGGGCTCTCCTGACCCGCTTTCTATTTTCAACGCCTTCTTGATCAATACAGCCGCTGGCGGAGTTTTAATAATAAATGTGTACGACCTGTCTTCATACACCGTAATTATTACCGGGAGTATCAAGCCCTGCTGATCACCCGTTTTATCGTTGAAAGCCTTGCAAAACTCCATGATGTTAAGCCCGTGCTGCCCGAGTGCGGGGCCTACCGGTGGCGCAGGGTTTGCCTGACCGCCCGGTATCTGGAGCTTAATCTGGGTCATTATTTTCTTTTTTTTGGGTGCCATCTTCTACTACCTTTTCCGAAAATTAAAGTATGTATTTCTACCTTATATCTTACCAACCTGTAAGAAATCCAGTTCGACAGGAGTACCCCTGCCGAATATCTCAACCTTCACCCTCAGCCTTCCCTTGTCAGGATATACTTCCTCGATCACACCGGTAAAGTTGCTGAAAGGTCCGTCAATCACCTTCACGTGTTCGCCAACCGAAAACTCCATTACCGCGGAAGCTTTCTCCTTGGCCTTTTGTTCGCCCATCTGGTCGAACAGGGAGCTCACCTCGTTCAGCGAAAGAGGCCGGGGTTTACTTGTCCCATATGCTCCTATAAAATTCGTTACACCGGGGGTACTCTTTACCACTCCCCAGGTTTCATCATCAAGAACCATCTCAATAAGGACGTATCCGGGAAATATTTTCTTGGTTTTAACCCTCTTTTTCCCTTCTTTTACCTCGGTCACATCAACCGTGGGTATCTTCACCTGGAATATCCTGTCATCAAAACCAAGATTCTGAACTTTCTTCTCAAGTGCAAGCTTCACCTTGTTCTCGTGTCCCGAGTACGTATGTATTACAAACCATCCTTTTGACATGATCAACCCATCACTGTCTGGATAATGGACATAAGGGTTGTGTCAACCACCCACAGGAAAAGTGACACCACTATCACTGTCACTATGACAACAATGGTGAAACTGGTCACCTCGTCGCGCTCGGGCCAGCTTACCTTTCTAAGCTCCTCGCGAGATTCTTTCACAAATGTAACAGTTTTTTTAAACACGCCTGTACCCCGAACCCTACACTTTCGTTTCTTTATGCAATGTATGCGTATTGCATTTTTTGCAGAACTTTTTTATCTCCAGCTTTCCCGTCTGGTTCTTCTTGTTCTTATTCGTTACGTAATTCTTCTCTTTGCATTCTTTGCATTGCAGCAATATGTTATCACGCATGGCATACATCCTGGATCAGTCAGTTTTTTAATATACCGTAATCAACCGCTCAGGCAAGAGCACGCTAATACGGGGGCACTTTTCGTCAAGTAATTTATTGCGTATAAAATGTAAATAGACGTGCCGCCTTACCATCAAGCCGGCATGCCTTTCCCCAAATCTAAATTCCGTTGCAGTTACATTCGCAATGAGCCCACGACCAGAATCGAACTGGTGACCTTTTGCTTACCATGCAAATGCTCTACCGACTGAGCTACGTGGGCATCGGGACGATGTAGTATTGAAACAGGGTCTTTTTTTGTCAACTTTTTTTTAACTGTCTGCAGCCAAGCTGAAAAAAACCCGCTTCATACAGGTAAAACATCTCCTTTCGGGGATGCTTTACCTAATAAAATACAACAGTTACATGTTTTTTCAATAAAATAGTATGCTTACGTGGAGGCTATACCTTCTTTTTTGCTTTTTTTACCTGTTTTCTTCTATTATGTACGATGGAATATCCCTTGACCGTAATTCCCGCTTGAGATCTTCAGCCTCGTATTTTGATGACACGTTGGTTATTCGAACCTTGTACAGGTACCCTTCTTTAACAACGACAACCGGCTTGTTGAGCATAGATGATATTTCATCTTTTAACTTGTCAGCGTTCACCCGCGAATAGAAGGCACCTGCCTGCACCTGGTAAGGGGCAGAGACATTGTCCATGTGGTCTGACGCATTATAACTGTCACGACCGAATACCGGCTCTACTTCATTATGTCCCCGTTCCCGGTCAACATCCCTTCGAGTATCAGTTTTATCAAGAACAGCTATACCCACCATGGCCTCTCCCGATTTCAGCATACCAAGATCCTTCGCGGCTGCGTACGAAACATCGAGGATCCTGTTTTTCTTGAAAGGTCCACGGTCATTCACCTTTACTTTAACCTTCCTTCCATTATCCAGGTTCTTGACCATCAGCACCGTCCCAAATGGGAGTGAGCGGTGGGCAGCCGTATACTGGTTCATATCAAAACGTTCGCCTGAAGCGGTAAGCCTTCCATGAAATTCCCTGCCATACCAGCTTGCGTTACCCTTCTGGTAATACCTTTTACGCTTTTCCGGCACCTGGTTTCGCACTGATGGATCTTCGGCAAAAAACTGGTCATCACCCATGTCTTTGTCATATCTTTGACCAGGTTTTCTTTCCCGGCCATTATCATAGTTGCGTCTATCATCGTACCTGTTATCCCTGTACCTGTCGCTACGCTGCCGTTTCTCAGGCCTCACCTGCCTGTCATCATAGCGGGAATCAGCTCTCCGGGTATCATTATTATCATTTCCGTCGTTATATATGAACTCTTCTTCACCCGAATCATATTTAAACCTGTCTTCACGGGCATCTCCCTTGCGAGTCATAACCCCATTAGGCGCACATGAAGTCATCGCGAATACCAGGATGAGTGATCCCGTCATTATGCCCCTTTTCATAATTGAACCAGCAATCATAAGATATACCTCCACTATTCCTTGCTACTTGACATATCGGATAAAAAATTGTTTCTCTTTACTTGAAAAATGCCACTATACATTAATTTAGTCATTTTTTTCACACATGTTTTACTCATCTAAAAAACATATCTTCATTTTTTCCCTTTTTACGGTACCGAAATCATGCTTGACCTTCCATTGATAACTATTGATAGTTGCTTTTTTAATAAACGAGGCGGAGCTAAGATGCTATGGGAATTGTAGGCAGCAAACCAACCATTACCAGGAAAGATCTTGAAGGTGTACTTGACTGCATGATACAGGACGAGTTGACCACGGGAACAACGGTCAAAAAACTTGAAGCGCATTGCGCACAGATATCCGGCACAAAGTTCGCACTTGCTACCAGTTCCCATACCGCAGCCTTCCATCTTGCATTTACCGCGCTTGACATTTCACCTGGTGACGAAGTAATACTACCTTCGTATTTCAACCAGTCCCCTCTCAGCGCGCTGAAACTCTGCGGAGCCACTCCTGTCCTGGTTGATATCGACGAAGGGACCCTTTCCCCTTCTGTTGAACAAATTCGCGAAATTATCACTGACAGTACCAGGGCCCTGGTACTGGGACACATGTTCGGTTTTCCAGTGGACATGTCCCCTTACATGGAGCTGAATATCCCGGTCATCGAAGATATATCCCATGTATTTGGGAAGGACCCTGCTGATGCAACAGGCTTTTTCCGGGGCTCTATTCTTGTATCTTCGTTTTCTCCCGAAATGATGATCACCACGGGCAATGGCGGCATGGTGCTAACGGCAAATTCCAGGTATTATTCACAGATGAGGGATCACAGGAACGGGGCCCCTTCTGCAGGTATTCCGGGTTTCGATTACACCATGACAGACCTGCAGGGAGCAATGGGAATAAGCCAGGTGTTAAAATTGCGTGACTTCATTAAAAGAAGAAAAGATATCGCAAAAATATATTTTGACGCACTTAAGAAGACACCACATCAAAGCATTTATGCGTTCAATGACGATTTCACATACCAGTCTTTCCCCGTACTGTTTGACTCAATACCTGAAAAGATAGACAAGTTCTGGAAAAAACAGAATATCCAGGTCTTCAAGCCTGTGCATCCTGCCCTGCACGAATACTGCGGCCTAAGAGGGTTGGACTATCCCAGGAGTGACCGGTTCTCTAAAAAATTGTATTCCCTGCCCATCTATCCCACCCTGACGCGAAAAGAGATAGAAAAAGTTGCCAGGGCACTATCTATGTTTGTATAATAATTCAGGGGTGAATAATGTATATACTTACTGTTGAAGATTCCTTTGCCGCGGCTCACCAGTTGCACGGCTACAGGGGAAAATGCGAAAACATTCATGGTCACAACTGGAAAATAGAATTACAGGTCGGCGGCAATACCCTCAACGAGATTGGTTTACTAATAGACTTCCATGAATTGAAAGACATGTTGAAAACGGTTCTTGGTGACCTGGACCATTGCAATCTCAACGAAACAGCAGCTTTTTCACAGGTAAATCCCAGTTCCGAAAATATGGCACGGTATGTTGCCACCGAGGTGCAAAGGCATATTTCCACGGGTAATTACCCCGGTGACATCCGGGTATTT
Source organism: uncultured Leptospiraceae bacterium (assembly GCA_964345775.1). Classification (GTDB taxonomy): domain Bacteria; phylum Spirochaetota; class UBA4802; order UBA4802; family UB4802; genus M55B154. The sequence continues at coordinate 5,294 of CAYFSO010000035.1, forward strand.
GCTGTTACCGTTTGGGAATCCGGAACATCCAGGTGTACGTATACACCGGAATGATATATTTTAACATAATTTTTTTTTAAAATTAATACTTGATTTTTTTATCCGTGGGTGTTTTTATTTATCAAAATTTTATAAAGAGGGGTTACATCGTATGAAGAGAAACATACTCATGCTGATTTTTGCTGCAATTTTCGCTTTCACAGTGGGCTTCACATTTACAGGTTGCAAGCAGAAGGCCGAATCTCCAGATGAAGCAGCAGTTGAAGAACAGCAGGACGAAGAAGCTGCTCCCGCAGAAGAAGAAGCAGCCAAAGAAGAAGAAGCCGAAAAGAAGTAATCCTGATTTTCGAATCAGCAAAAAGAGGGTATGCTTTCATACCCTCTTTTTTATTGACACCATTATCAAACAACTGTACCATGCGACGAGCACAAATTAAACGAAAGCGGTTTCCCCCATGGCAGATGAACATAATAATATTCCTGTTAAGAATGAGAACGGTTCCGGCTCAAACCCAAACCGTGTGCTGGTTGCGGAAGAAGCTGTTACCCTGCTTTCCACCGACGACATATCAAAGGCTATAAACACCTTCAAGGCCGATACTCCCGAGAAGGAGATCGCACTTGAATTCGTTAAGTCTCATTACCAGTTTATGCAGGAACTTGTAAAAAACGATCTTGAGCGAAAGCTGGGAAGAACGGATTTCGAGATAAAAGACCTTGTTGCTCATGTGAACATCATGATGAAGAACAAGGACGAGTATATCTTTACCACCATGGTTATACATTCCCCGTCCCATTATCACCTTGTTCAACAGCAGATCATCAAACAGCAGGGTGAAAAAAACAGGGAAGAATAATACGATTATGCGTGGCAATCACTGCAGCATACCCTTTGGAATAACAACTATACCCTCGGGAGATACAGTAAAACGCTGACGATCCTTTTCCAGGTCAAATCCTATTTCTTCATTTTCTGCTATAATATTATACTTATCAATGATTGCATTTTGAATGCGCGTATGCCTTCCAATCCTGCAACCGTGCAGGATAATTGATCTTTTTATTTCAGAATAGCTGTTTATCTTTACACCCGGTGAAATTACCGAATCTTCAACCGTACTACCACTGATGATTGCACCGTTTGAAATGATAGAGCTGAGGGCAACGCCCCGCCTTCCCTCCTGGTTGAAGACCATTTTGGCCGGGGGCCATTGTTCCATGTAGGTCCTGATTGGCCATTCCCTGTCATACAGGTTAAGCTCCGGGGATATGGCAACCAGATCCTGGTGTGCCTCGAAGTATGAAGAGATTGTTCCTATATCCTTCCAGTACGGATGGGATTGCTCATTCTGCACGTAATCGTACGCGTACACATTTTCACTGCCATAGATATGCGGGATTATATCCTTACCAAAATCCCTGCTGCTGTCCCTTTTGTGATCCTCTGAAAGGTATTTCACCAGCTTGCTTGTAGTAAACACATATATCCCCATGGAAACATACGACGCGTCATCATTCCCGGGAACCGGTGCCGGATCGTCAGGTTTTTCCTGGAATCCTGTCACTTTCAGATCTTCTGCCGTCTGCAATACACCAAACCGTTTGGCCTCTTCCCTGGGGGTTTCAATGGCAGCAATGGTCATGTCGGCATCTTTTTCAACATGATACTGGATCAGCTTCTTGTAATCCATCTTGTAAATATGATCCCCTGATAAGACCAGGATGTAATCCGGTTTCTCATGTTCAATCATGTAAATATTCTGGAATATGGCATCTGCCGTACCAAGATACCAGTTCGAGTCAAACCGCTGCTGTGGAGGAACCACGTCAATGAAATGACCTGATTCACGCCGATACAGGTTCCATGCTGTCTTTATATGCCTGTCAAGCGAGAGTGATTTATACTGTGTCAATACTATTACCCGCCGAAGGTCAGAATTTAGACAATTACTGAGAGAAAAGTCAACTATCCTGTAGGTCCCGCCAAAGTGCACTGCCGGCTTTGAGCGGTCCTTGGTTAATGGATACAGGCGCTCCCCCTGTCCTCCAGCGAGTACGAAGACCAGTGTTTTTTTTAAAAAATCATCAGCCATTACTGGTTGCGCGTTGTCAATAGTTCACTGATTTTTTCTTTTAGCTCATCAAGATTTGATGATTTTGTTATGTACGCATCAGCCGTCCATGTCATGAAGTTACTCTTATAATTTGAATACGCAGTATAGATTATAATAGGTATTTTTTTGTCACGTGAGAGTATTTTGCCAAGGGCTTCAATACCGTCCATTTCAGGCATACGTATATCCAAAATAACAAGGTCGTATTTGTTACTCTTGACCATATCAACGGCCTCTTTTCCATTTGATGCCTGATCTACATCATATCCATCTTCCTGTAACTCCACCGCATACAGTTCTCGCTGATGCTGCTCATCTTCTACAACAAGGATCTTACTCATTCCCACCTCCGTAATACATCTCAAAGTTATTTTACAACATGTACCGCTTTAATTTCAAATATATTTTCTGCAATTATGACTTAAACGGGCAGCGGTAATCGTATATGCACTTCTGCACCGTTATCCCCGTTATGCACACTGATCTCACCGCCGTGATCAGTAATGATCTTTTTCACGATGGCAAGACCCAGGCCTACACCGGTCACCTTTGTACTGTAAAAGGGCTCAAACACCTTTTCCAGTTCCTCTTCTTCAAATCCTGACCCCGTATCCCGTATAAGTACGTGCACTTTTTTATTCTCCATAAAGGTCTCAACAGTTACTTTCCCATGGGAGGAAGAGGCATCAATGGAATTCTGTAAAAGGTTCAACATTACCTGTTTCATCTGGTTAAAATCGGATTTCACCAGCGGGATATCATCCCCAAGACCCAATTCAATTTCAACGCGCCGTTCCTGGAACAGGTTCCTCAACAGGTTAACAGTATCCCGTATGACGTCATTGATATTGTTAAATTTCAAGATGAAGGGGGAAGGACGGGTGAAGTCCATCACGTTTGACAGTATTTTTTCAAGCCGATCGGCCTCGTTTATGATCACGTGTGCAGCCTTATGTATCTGCACACCCCTTGGCATTTCCGAATCAGCCTGCTGCAATATTCTCCTGGCATACCCCCCCATTGTCACCAGGGGGTTTCGTATTTCATGTGCGATATGGGATGCTATCCGGCCTACTGCTGCCAGTTTCTCGGATTCGACTATGGCGTCCTGTCTTAACTGGATCTTGTCCATTTCATCCTGTACCATCTCCAGGTTATCATAGCTCTCAATTGATAATGCGGCCTGGTATGCAAAAATAGACAACAGGTCCACGCTGTCACTGCCAATGGGGATCTGGTTGAACTTGTTGTCTGCCACGATAATTCCAATGGCCCTGTTGCCTGCCACCAGCGGAACGATCACGAACTCGTTTACATCCATGAAAGCCCTGATGTCACTGTCTACCCTGCTATCTCCGGACGCGTCATATATATGTACGCTGCTTGCTGTTTTCAGGGCTCTCACAAACAGGTTTTCATCTTCCAGGTCAAAGTTTGTTGATTGCACCCTGCCAAGCAGATTTTTCCCTTTCCCCTCTGAAGAATCTTCCACTATTCCGGTTCCATCTTCACCGTTGCCGGTAGATACGGAATTCCAGATCTGTATGGCCTCCTCGATGGTGTCCGGACCCACGGCCATTCTTCCAGATAATAGATGCTGCTTCTCGTCCTTCAGAAAAAGCATGGCCCTGTTGAATCCCAGCCCTGTACCCGATGTCACGCCCGTTAAAATGGTATGCAGCACATGGTCCAGCCGGTTATCATGCTGTATTGATTCCGAGATCTGGCTTATAAGGGATATCTGGTAATCCTTTCTGCACTTGTTGGTGATATCGTCCATCACAAGAACGATCTGGTTCTCACCTTTGACACTTATGTATGACACTTTCATGTCCGCTATGATGGAGATCCTGTCATTCGAAAGCAGGTGAGTTTTTTCAAGAACCGTAAACCCCCCTGACCTCTTAACCTGTTCAATTGACTCCTTGATCCTGCCGGTAACAAAATAGAAAATATCATCTATCTTTTTACCCTGTATATATTCAGGACTCATTTTGAATTTCTTACAGAATATTTCATTGCTAAATATTATCTCTTCCCTCTCGTTCAATACCAGGAAATATGAATTCAGCGACAGTACAATACTGTCATACAGCTCTCTCAGCTTTTCAATTTCACCCTGCTGGCTGGAAATTATATCATCAAAATGTTTGCCCACGATGACAAGGTCCCTGTGAACACCGGCAAGCGCATCATCCCCTCGAAGCTGGTCAGTCTTAAATTTATATGTCCCCTTTTTAAATGCGTTGATGAGGTACCGTATATCTCCTATCCTGGATGTATAAAGCTGGCGTACGACGGTATTGACCAGGATCACCCTGAGCACCATAAGTACGATAAGCATTGCTATGACAACATACAAAGCATGGTCATATTCTTCTACTAATGCATAAAAGGCTGTCACGCCAAGCAGCAATAACAGGATGTCAGGTATGTACATCAGCATCTGTATTTTTTTATTGCGTTTCATCTTCGATTCCCGGGTCAAACCTCTTCCATGAAATATGGCTTGGTATATTCATTAATGACTTTTACCACAAATTTATGCCACGCCTTATCGTCAGCAGGATTCAGCATATATTGCGGAACACCCTTTATGAACGATCTTGGCTTTAATTCAGCATGAAGAACATCAAGGTAACGGATATAAGGATCATAGGCTTTCAAATCATTGTACATCTTTACTTCCTGTCCCACGTTCTTTACGGGTATATAGCCAATTACAACAAGTTTTGGAGACAGTCCCTTCTTGAAGAGGGCAAACAATTCGTTGAAACTTGATACCACGTCAATGAATGGCCTGTAAATACCGTTACCGATATTCATTATCTGGTTCATAAGGGACTTTGAGAACTCACTGCCGTATTCAGCATTAAACTCTGTCACAATGGCTATTCCCTCGTCAGAACTGAATATTTTGTACTCTGTATCCCTGCTGAACGAACGCTGTAACTGCTTCACCACGGAAATATCAATATCTTTCGCCTTCTCGACTATAAGATTGCCGTTGGCATCGTTCACGTTCTCTCTTGATACAAGGAACCTTCTCCTGTTTGAATGGCGATTCATCAGCCTGAATGCGCGAACCATGTCATCCAGTTTTTCAGCGTCAGCTACGCCAACCTGTAATATATTATCAGACTTGTTGTTCTCTTCCATTTTTTACCTGTACCATATGTTAAAATATACATGTTCACGGCTATTCTTCAATAATAAAACTATATATACTGTAATTGTATTGACTTCCAGTATTCATCATGCGATATCATCACAGTATATATCAACTACTAAATCATATACACCCATGAAACTTGTTATCGCAACCAAAAATCAACATAAAGTCAGGGAGATCCTCCAGGTTCTTTCTCCTGCGGGAGTAGACAGCATACTTACACTGAATGACTATCCTGATATACCAGATATTCCCGAAACAGGATCATCGTTCGAGGAAAATGCTGCGATAAAAGCTGGGACGGTGAGCCAGTATACCGGGCTGCCTTCCCTTGCCGATGACTCGGGCCTTGTGGTAGATGCCCTTGATGGGGAACCCGGCATATACTCTGCCCGTTACGGTGGCGAAGGGTTGAATGATACTGAAAGGTTCATGCTGCTCCTTGAAAAAATGAAGGAAGTTCCCCGGCCGGAACGGGCAGCACGTTTCGTATGCGCCATGGTACTCTCATTCCCGGATGGAGAGTCTTATACCCGTACCGGCATATGCGAAGGAAGAATTGCCATTGCACCTGGGGGAGAACACGGTTTCGGGTATGACCCGGTGTTCTATCTCGATAAATACAATAAGACCATGGCACAATTGCCACCTGCAGAAAAGAACAGGATCAGCCACAGGGCACACGCATTGAAGGGAATTGCAACTGTCCTCGAATCCCTTTTTGAATCCAGAGATTAAAAGGACGGCATACATGAAAGTGAACCACGTTATCTTCCTTCTCCTGGTGATTTTCATTTCCTGCTCCAGTTCATATAAGACAGCCGGGGGGAACCATGAAAATCTACGACGATACCGTGATGCCGGTATCAACGAGATCATTATCAGCGGCTGGCACCACGTATACCGTAATAATTATGAATGGGGTGGACTGGATTTCAAGCGCCTTATTCAGAAAAAGTATATTGATCACGATATACTGTTCGGTGCCGGTATCGCCTGCTATCGCCAGGGGTTTTATGATGAAGCTGAAAAGTTCTTTTCCAGTACCCTTGAAAAGAACCCGGATCACTTTGAAGCCAGGTATTTCCGTGCCAGGACATACCTTAACACTGGCAGGGAATCCCTGGCGAAAAGGGATTTTCAGAAAATCCTGGATGCTGCGTATGTAACACCACTGGTATGCGGACTGTATTTTACCAGCAATGATATTGCTTCTGAACGTGTATTAGAAAAGAGAAAAGACGAAGCCCGAAGATACATGGAGGATAGTCTCCCATGAAATTCTTAACCGATGATGTGACAACCATTTTAAAATGGGTAATAACCATACTCATTACCGGTTTCATTGCCCAGTTTGGCAAAAAATTTGCAAATTACATAATTGAGAAAACCAGCGAAAGAAAACTGAAACGCCAGCAGGGCACAGTCAACAGTAATCAGATCACCGAAGGCGGGGAGAACAGCAGCGCGCCGGCCAGCCCGGCCATGGAAGAAAAGAGTGTGCAGCAACCATCAACTGAAGATGAGAAAGAACGCTTAAAAGCTGAGAAAAAGATCCAGAAAGAACGGACGAAACAGATAAAGAAAATGGCCAAGGCGGAGGAGAAGGCTGAGAAAAAGCAGGACGAAGAATGACATCGGAAACATCTTTAAAGATCATACGCGCCCTTCGGGAGGAATACGGCAGTGTTGAACCCGGCCTCGTGTATAAAGATCTCTATCAGCTTGTCATTTCCGTTGTGTTATCCGCACAGACCACCGACAAACAGGTAAACACGGTTACCCCGCTGCTCTTTAAAAAATTCCCGCGCTTCAGGGATCTTGCCGGCGCACGTATTTCTGAAATCGAATCAATAATAAGATCAACGGGTTTCTACCATAACAAGGCCAAAAACATTGTATCATTATCCGGGATGCTGCTTTCAAAATATGATGGACGTGTTCCCCGTTCAATTGAAGACCTTACGTCACTACCCGGGATCGGAAGGAAATCGGCGCAGGTGATAAGGGCTTTCGGTTTTGGTATACCAGCCATACCCGTGGATACACATGTAATGAGGGTTAGCATAAGACTCGGATATACCGAATCATCCAATCCACGTGAAGTAGAAAGATCTCTCGCGTCACTTATCCCCGAAGAAAACTGGATAGAAAGCCATGTTCTTTTTATAACTCACGGCAGGAACATTTGCCTTGCCAGGAAACCTGCATGTATCAGTTGTCCTGTTTCCCGGTACTGCGATTTTGCATGTAATAATCCCTGAAAAACAGGATGGTATCAGGGGCATTTACCTGGTAATTGAATTGGGCAGCAGGGTCCTCTCCCGTTATGGCAACCAGTGCCCCGTATGCAGCATTTTCGTATATACTCTGCACATGCGTCAGGTAAGAGACAAGAAATGGTATGTATTCAAGCTTTTTATGACGTGAAATAACACCAAGACCCCATAGGGTAAAATGTTCATTCCCCGAACGTATCCTGCACATCAGGTCTTTTTCATAGCCGTCACAATATCTTGCGGTAAGCCGTATATAATTTGTCGCACCTTCCAGTTTTTCATCCGGGGATAATGACTTTTCCATGGCGTACCGTACCAGCTCTTCATAGCTGAGTATTACCTGTTCATGAAGCAGGTATTTTGAAACAAGGTCAGCCATCTGTACATTTTCAGCAAAGAGAAGTGATTTCCATTCTGATGCAGTACAGGTAAATTCCGCGTCGGAGTACTCGGAATATTCTATCAGCGTGGAAAATTCCCTGTAAGAGGGTTTTTCAAGTATTATCTCCTGCAGGTAGGGCATTGGATAGGCCATGCCATATCTCATCAGGGTGAATCCTGCCTGCGTTTTGGCCTCACCCCCCCGTTCGGAATGAACGTACACAAGGTGGAAAGACCAGGCAACCGCAAATATCACCAGCATGCTGAAGACTGCCGATAGCGCCCCTTTTGCCGTCATCCCGATATCCCTGCCAAAGAACTCCTGTAACAGCAGGTACGCCAGCAGGATAGCCTTGGCGCCCTTCATGACCAGTATTCCCGTCCCCCCCTGAATGGACTCGTAAACAACCTGGTCGAGGAAAAAAAATGAAACGGACAGGATTACGAATAATGGTACAGTATAACCGGGATTTTTTTTCAACTTCATCACAACCAGGAGAAGGAGGGAATAAAAAACAATATTGACATACTCGCCGTCCAGTATGGCGGCAACAGAATTGAAAAACCAGTTTTCAGAACCGGTATACTCGGTACACGTATATAACACCGATATCAAAAAAATGATGAGGAACGGGACCACGCGGGAATGGAGAAACAACCTCAATAAACCAGACTTCCCGAAATTTTGCAGGTACGCTTCCTTTCTCTCTTCAAGGTCTATGGATGCGTAGTTAAATACGATAAAAAAAGAAAGCATGAATATATATGCCCTGGTAACCAGGGATATCCCGTACCAGTCATAATGCATGTTGAAGTACGCGGTAAAAACCAGAAGCAGGCCCAGCAATACCAGGAATGGGATCAATCGGCGTACGAGGTCTTTTAAGATTGACAGGGGCATGACAGAACCTTTATTCGAGACTTTTCAGCTTGTCAATAGAAATCAGGTGTTCTTCAACTCCTGTACCTTTTTTATTTGTTCCAATTATGATGAAGTCGGAAAAATTACGAAACTTTATATATTTCTTTTTCATCTTATTCTCAACCGGGAGCTGCTCTGAATGAATGGCCCTGGATACAAGCAAGTCGATATCATCCTGTGCATCCTTGTACGAGAACTCCGTGGAAAACGGGACCCGATGGCCCTTCTGGAAAGAAACCAGTTCCATATCCGCGCTGATTATTCCAATATTTCCGGTTCTTTTTGATATGAATCCATGGGAATATACACTGTTGTCCAGTTCCAGGTAGGTCATGTCTATTGTCATATCCCTGAAATGTGCGGTAATCCTGCTGCTGCAGCTTATCAGGGAGGTATCAACATCTCCCCATACGTGCTCCCTGAAGCCAATACAGTCAATCTTTTTACTTATCCCCTTCTGTGAACCCTTCTTGATCTGCAGATCACCGCTTATACGGCACCTCTGTCCATAGCTGTTCCGTAACCGTGTATTCTGCAATTGATCACTGCTTTCTGAAAAATCAAACTTTTCCGGCACAAAGCCGTAGTGCGGGTACATGCCTTTAACAACCAGGTCAGCAGATATATCAGTATTTTGCAGTTTCAGTTCAAACTTATCAAGGGGTTTTACGATCTTGTACTTGAACTTGTTATCTGAAAAGACCTTTTGGGGAGGTTTACCATTGAGTTGAAGCAGATTTTCATAGTCGAAACGGTTCTCGTTTAATATAATACTCCAATCAATTTCCATTACGTTCTTCTTTGAAAGCCATGTAAATTCACTCACACCATACAATTTATCCTTCTTGCTTGAAAAGGTGATCCTGTATGATTCTACATGGTTGGTCTTTTTCTCCGGTTCATGTAAATATTCATCATGCTTCCCGATCATAAGGCTACCACTCCAGAAATAGTCCCGTTTTTATTTATAGCAACAGTATCATATAACGAATGAAAGGCACCGGTACCCTGCCAAATCCCGTTATTAATGTATCGATTAAAAACGTGAAAACATAAATAAAAAGTATGTACGTATTTTATCAATACTTTTTCAGGTTTTCAGAAGGGCAACCCTGGGAAGGCCGGAATAATCCTGGAATATGGATACGGTGAAACCACCTGAAGCAGCTTTATCCACCACGTACTGGCTCAACGACTCACTGATCTCCATCAACATCAGTCCCTTCTCTTCAAGCATATCACCGGCATTTTCGATAAGTCTTTTTACGATCTCTCTTCCACCTTGTTCCGAATACAACGCTTCCTGTGGCTCGTATTCAAGGTCACGTTGCAGATACTCACGGAGTGCGGGATCAACATATGGCGGGTTACTTACTATAATATCAAATTTCTTGTCCCTGAAAGGCTCAAACAGGTGACCGCACCGAAAATCCACCGCTTGATCAGAACCAAGGATGGATTCCGCATTCTCCTTTGCTACCTCAAGGACATTTTCGGATATATCGGACCCATACACGTGTATATCCTGCCTGTTACACTTCACCGCGATAGCGATGGCCCCCGAGCCGGTACCAATATCAACCAGGGTACCATGCCGTGGCGCATAATATATTGCAAGGTCAACCAGCAATTCTGTCTCGGGCCTGGGGATGAGCACATTCCTGTTAACCCTGAAATTCAACGAATAAAACTCCTTGTTTCCCAGGATATATGCAACAGGTTCACATTCCTTACGCCTCTGGCGGTAACTGCATATCTTTTTGTAGTCATCTTCACTCACCTCCCTGTCTGGCTCTATCCTGAGCATATGCCGCGGTATACCCGTGACATCTTCAACGATCAACTCGGCGTCCAGTATGGGGCTCTGTGTCAGTGAGCTTTTTAAGAACTCTATTGTCTCCTGTAAAACGTTACCGGCTTTCATAATACCTTACAAACACCACCTGGATAATTCGTTTACTTTTCGACTCCCCGCAACTGCTCTTCTGTTTCATACTTCTTGAGGGGCTGCACAACCTGTTCCAGTTCACCGTTAAGCACCTGCTCAAGGGAATGCAGTGTCAGGTTTATCCGGTGATCGGTAACCCTTGACTGCGGAAAATTATAGGTGCGTATCCTCTCGCTCCTGTCACCAGAACCTATCTGTGACCTGCGCATTTCTGTTTCCCTGGCCATTCGTTCTTTTTCTATCTGCTCGAAAAGACGGGCCCTGAGTACACGCAATGCTTTCGCCTTGTTCTTATGCTGGGATTTCTCATCCTGGCAGGTTACCACCATGCCGGTTGGAATGTAAGTGATCCTTACCGCTGAATCAGTGGTATTAACCGACTGTCCGCCGTGGCCTGACGCCCTGTACACGTCTATGCGAAGATCTTCCTGGTTAATTTCTACCTCGCTCTCTTCCGCCTCGGCCATAACTGCCACGGTGACAGCGGACGTATGTATACGTCCACCTGACTCGGTTTCCGGTATTCGCTGAACCCTGTGAACCCCGGATTCGAATTTCAGGCTGTCATACGCGTCCTCTCCACGAACCGAAAAAATAACTTCCTTATACCCCCCGATCTCGGTTACGTTCCCTTCAAGGAATTCATGTTTCCATCCCATGATATCCGCGTACCTGATATACATCCTGTACAGGTCGGCCGCGAACAGTGCTGCCTCGTCACCGCCGGTACCTGCCCTGATCTCTACGATAATATCCTTACCTGAATTGGGATCCTTTGGGAGCAGCATAACCATGAGATCCCCTTCCATCTCTTCAAGGTTCTTTTCCAGCTGCTGGATCTCATCGTTCATCATTTCTTTCATCTCGGGATCTGCTTCTTCTTCTACCAGCTGCCGTGATTCCTCCAGCTCCTTTTTGGTTTTCCTGTATTCACTGTACCTTTTTACAATTGGGGCAAGCTGTGAATGTTCACGGGACAACTGCTTGAACTTCTGCTGATCACTGATAACCGCGGGATCGCTCATTTCCTGTTCTATATGCCTGTACTTTTCCTCTATTTGATTCAGCCGGTTTTCCATGATACTCCCTCATATAGAAAAAAAATAGCGGGGAACCCCGCCAGTGTAAATTTTTTTTGCTCCCGAGAGGACTCGAACCTCTGGCCAATAGTTTAGGAAACTACTGCTCTATCCACCTGAGCTACGGGAGCGGATGTGCTATGTGTCTATTTTCTTCCTGCGTGAGTTTACTATACGCTGGAAGTCCCTGATATTTCTTACAACGATCCTGTCGTTGAAGAGTTCAATCTTTCCAAGCTTGTTCAAATGTGTCAATATTTTTTGCACTTCAGTTACCTGCATGCCGGCCCAGTTAGCCACATCCTGCACGGTAATATGCAATGTAACCGCTTCCTGCATATCAATATGCGGATCCTGTTCGGCCAGCATATTCATCACGTCCATGACCTTTGCCTGCGGATCATCAAGCAGCAGGATCATGAGGCGCCGCTTGGCATCGTATATCCTCTTGGAGAATATCACCAGCAGCTTGTATGCAAGTTGTGGATTCCCCTGGAGCAGGGCATCAAAATTTGCCCTGTGAAACTTCAACACCTTTACATGGTCAAGAGCTATTGCCGATGCGGAACGCGGCTCTTCTTCAAGAATGGCCATCTCGCCAAATACATCGCCAGTTTCGAGTATGTCCAGTGTTTTTTCGCGGTTATTAATAATTTTAACGATCTCCACCCTTCCCGACTGGATAAAATAGAATTCGTTACCCGGTTCAAACTCGCAGAATATTATTTCCCCGGGAGAGAACTCGGCTCCAAATTTATCAAACAGTTTTTCGTCAATTAACATGACGGTACCCGCATCCTATTTATTCTCAAGCGCCTTGAGGTATTTCATCGCGTTTCTTGATACCTCGTCCTTTGGTTCCATTGTAATGACTTTCTGGAAATATGTTTTTGCCTTATCAGACTTGCCTGTATCATAAAATATCATGCCAATATGCAATAACGCGTTTTTAACATTCTCCGATTTAGGGAATTTTTTCAATAATGCACTGAAGGAGTCAATGGCGTCCTTGTACTTTTTCATCTTGTAGCAGGTACGCCCCATCTCGAAATGGGCCTTTTCAAATATTTTTTTCTCGGAATCATTCTTAAGGTTTTCCTGTTCCAGGATAGATTCATACCTTTCTTTGGCGGTCTGGTAATCTCCCTGCGAGAAGCTGCTCATGGCATCATAGAACATCTCGGTCACATCACCTTGAGAGGCGCCTCCACCTGAAGGTTCATCAAAACTGAAGCTTTCAAGATCCTCGTCGGCCGGCTCACTGAGAAACTCATCCATCTCGGTTGCGATTGAACCTTCATCCTCCCCCGTTGAAGAGAACATGTCATCGTCTGCTGGTGCTGACGATTCCCCCTCGTCAAGACTGAAATCGGTCATGTCCATGTCCCCGGAATGCTGGTCTGATACCTCCGGTTCTTCATCCATGGACATGGGCACCTCGGAACCCACGTTTTCTTCAGCCCTGCCTGAATCTATCTCACGTATCCTTTTCATGGCCACGTCGGAATACTTTGTATCCGGGTAATACTCCATGTATTTCTTATAGGCATACAACGCCTGCTGAAATCTTCCCACCCGGTAATAATACTCACCTATCTTGAACAGTTCCATTTCGGGGTTGACCGTGTTGGATTCTCCCAGCACCTCCCGAACGGCCTTACCAATTCGACGAAGCTGGTTACTGAAGATACGGAGCATTTTCATAACCACGTTAACGTTCTTCAGTATAAGGCGTTCAAAATCTGCCAGGGTCAGAACAAGGCAGACGGTTTCTTTTACTGTCTGCGCGGTTTCTTCCCTTGGATACTTCCCAAGTGATGACTTGACACCGAAGAATTCACCGGGTTTGGCTTCTTCTTTTACCTCTTCCCCGGTTTCCGGTTTGGTGGAGGTAAGAATGACCAGGCCGGTTTTCACCACGTATATGTATTCGCTCTTGTCACCCTCGAAGTACACAATTGATCCGGGCTTGTAACTCCTGGTTATAATTCCGGATGAGGGATTTGTGCCACCGTTTGACATCTATGATCCTCCAGTCCTAAACCTCGAACTCCACGGGCAGGAAGGGGAACTCTTTTTTGAATCCCACCGCCCTGCTGATCCGGCGAAGCATTCCCGTAAGATCACCCACTACCAGTTTCTGCTGACCTCTCACCTCAATTTCCTGGTATGAGACCTTGAGATAATCAAAAAGTTCACTGTGATCTGCGTCACCGAACATTGGCCTCCCGTTGATGACAATCAATTCAATGTCCTCTATCTCCGCGTTAACCACGCTGGTATAGGGGTCTTTATCAGATTGCCTGAAAATCACAAGGTCTGCCAGGTTGCCATGCCGAAGTATGCCCGTGTTCTGCAGCCAGAAACCCCTGGAAGGATTCGACGTAACCATTTTCACTATCTCCTCATCAGGGAGGTCTTCATGGTAGGTCTCTTTGTAGTAACCCCTGTCAAATTTCATTTCATACAGGAGGTTCAATCCACCTGACATTGGTGAATCTGTACCAATGCAGACATTTACCCCTTCATCCAGCAATTTCTTTATTTTTGCGGTTGTATCGAACATGAAAACATTCGAATCTCCACACCATACTACGGTTGCGCCGCGTTTCTTTATCAGCTTTATATCATCATCAGTAAATGCAAGCCCGTGTACCAGGACCGAATGGTCGCCAAGGCCGCCCAGGCGATCAAGGGTTTTCACATCATTTATCGTTTCATCATCGAATCCTTCTGCGATATGCGTAATAAATGGGATATTCTCTTTCAGGGCCTTCTCGTATTCCACGGTGATCCCGTCCCCCCACGCAAGTGCGAAAGATGCCACAGCATGGGCAAGTGCATAATCACGAATGACCTTGGTTGGCAGATAATCAAGGAAGGGTTCATTCACAAAATGGGGAATATGGTCGGAAACAGTGGTCACACCCGAAAGAAGGTTCCTGTAGGCACCAAGGAGATACAGGTCCTTGTTCTCGATCTGCTGTCTTTCCTCGTACACGGGGGAACTTTTCAGGTCATTGTCCCAGGGAAGCCAGTTTTCGTACGGACCGTTGCCAACTTTGGGATAATAGGTACCCAGCAGGTGGTCGTGACTGTTGATAAGCCCCGGCGAAAGAACCCCGTCGCTCTTGATGGTAAACACGGACCTGGATTGCTGTTCAGATATTTTCTCTATAGCCTGGTCCTTGACTGTGATCGAACCACGATCTATATGTTTCTCAGGTGTTATTATACTTACTCCGTTGATTCCCCATTCACCCATGCCAGGTTCTCCGTAAAAAAAATTCCCACATTGAAAGCGTCAATGCAGGGTAACAGGAAAAGCTGAATAATAAAGCCTTAAAAATATTAGTAAACCAACAGGGGCCAGTCAAGCAAAATACAACCACCCGAAGAGATCACTTATCCCGTTACAGGTAACATCATATATATAAGTATCGGTGCTATTATGCCGTGAGTAAATATCTTTTTATTCAGGGAGAATTCCCTGAAATTGATTCCAGTATCACGTCCGGGGTCTTGTACAACATCATGTCGTAAAAGGACATCAGCCTGTCACACCTGTCAGTAAAAAAGCCATCAACCCCGAATTTAGAAAAAAACCAGTACTGCCATGGTGAATTGATGGTGTACAGGTGAATGAGCAGCCCATTCCTGTGAGCCTCCCCCACGTGCCATGGCCAGCCAAGATAGCCCACGGGGCCAAGTCCCGCGCATGTCTCTCTGGCGTCCCTGATGATATTATCCCAGCCCTGCTCCTTTTCCATGTCCTGGCTTACAAGGTATATCCTGGGCACACCGGGAGCAAGATCCTTGAGCTTGATGAGGCTGCCCAGGTCAAACGACTGGAATATGATCCTTGCTTCACCTGTCCCAACGGTCACCAGGTTGGATGGCTGTTCCTGGGGATGATCATTTTCTTTACGTATGGATGGATGTCCTTCTTCCAGCCAGCCCCTTCGTTCAAGAAGATCTACTATGTCTTTCTCGATCCCGGGGAACTGCTGCGCTGACTTGGTTTCAATATAGAGCCCCGGCCTGTTCTCAGCTTCTTCCGCGATATCTACAACTTCATCCAGGGTGAGTATCTTTAAGCCCTCGAACATCTTTTTTGCCCTTTCAGGATAGAGCATGTTAAACCATGTGCCCGCATCGAGTTGTTTCAGTTCATCAATTGTGAACCTGTGTACAGGATCTTTTTCTCTACCGGGGAAGACGCTGGCCACGTTTGTTGTCCTGTCAAGGATATCATCATGGAAAGCCACCAGTGTCCCGTCCTTCGTTCTCTGGATGTCCATTTCAAGGTAATGCGCGCCCATATCCCTGGCCAGCACGTATGCCGGCCTTGTTTCCTCCGGGGCCAGGTATGAAGCGCCACGATGTGCAATAACCAGATGATGTGGTATGCCATGCGACCTGGAAATACGTTCACCCTTCGATGGTTTGCCCAAAACAACCCCCACTACCATACACAAAATGAAGCCGAGCACACACATCCCGGCAACAGAAGCTATTATTTTAAGGATTTTTCCCGTCCGTATCACTATATTTAATCACACCTGTCTATTTATACAATTTATTGACGATAATTCAATCTTTTTATCCTGCTTGTTTACAGGCTGAGGATCTCGTCTTCCGTAAGATCTTCCACCTTGACCGGGTCAATACCCTTCAGGCGTGCCGCCAGATCCCTGGCAGGTATTTCCGACATGGTCTTCACGATACGGTAATCATGTGTATGAAGCCAGTTAAAGAACATCCAGGCATAACAGTCACGGCAGAGTTCCTGCTTCATCTCAAGGTATTTTTCTCCGCTGTAGGGTTCCAGTGCCTTGTGATGGGCGCACCCGATGTCAACGCAAAAAGTTCCCGACTGGTATTCCTTATTCTTCATGACGGCACCTCGCATCAAGTATGATATAATCTTAACAGAGTATACCATGCCGCATATATTATACAATTACTTTACTGTAATATTTTCCGTTTAGAATGACATGTTCTTACATTTTTTCACTCTTCCCGATTTTTTAGGATCAAATAACTGTTATATATAATGAGCCCATTTTTTTAATTGAACCCCGCAACATGGGCCGATTATTTATTGCCTTGATGTATATTTTCAATTATAATGCCACCACAAGCAGTTTTTGAAAAGGTTGCCGGAGGAAAAAATGAGAAGAAACGCCGTTACTATTTTGCCAGTCATGTTTTTTTCACTACTGTTTTTCAGTTCAGCAGTATTTGCGGGTTTTCAACTGGACGCCGAAACCGGGGCCGTTTTTACCGGGTACAACGACGTGCGGATCCCCGGTGACACGGGCACGAAGTTATCACTTTCTGACGATCTTGACGGTGACCCGGTATGGCACTATCGTGCACGCCTGGGATACACCTTCAATGATACACATTATTTCGGCCTGCTGGCCGCACCCCTCACCACCACCTACAGCGGCAGGCTTGACAAAGATGTTACCTTCCGTGAAAAAACCTTCACATCGGGGACGGACGTTGATGCTACCTTCATGTTCAACTCCTACCGGTTCACCTACCGGTATCTCCGCATACACACCGATACTCTCACGGTGGGAGTTGGGCTTACCGCCAAGGTGCGGCACGCCAGCATCAAGGTGGAAAGCGATACACAGTCTGCGGAAAAGAAAAACCTGGGATTTGTACCCCTGCTCAGTTTCATGGTGCACTGGAAGTTCGCCCAACCCGCAGGATTGCTTGTGGACGGGGATGCCCTCGCCTCACAGCAGGGCCGTGCCGAAGACATTCTCTTCGCATTCACCTGGGACATCAGCGAAAACATACAGGCAAAAGCTGGGTACCGCATCCTTGAAGGTGGCGCCGACAACGACGAGGTGTACACATTCAGCATGTTCCACTACGCCGTGGCCGGGGTAACCTTTACGTTTTAACAGGCTGCTTCAGATTGTTCTTCCTGTACGATCCGGGGGAACATCCCTCGTAACGGGAAAAAGCCAGGTTAAAGGACGTTGCGGAGTTGAATCCTACCGCTATACCCACGGAAAGTATGGACCGGTCGGGTTCCTCAAGCAGCATTTTTTTGGCTTCTTCTATCCTGAATTCATTCACGAAACCCCAGAAATTCCTGTTCAGCTTCTCGTTCAGTATCTGCGAGAGTTGCTGGGGACGTATGTCCAGCTCATCCGCCAGCATGGCCAGTGACAATTCCTCGTCGGCAAAGGCCTTTTCCTCGTTCATGATGTCCATGAGCCGCTGCACAGTTTTATCGAGGTCAAGTCCCCGTATCTTGGAATTCTCGTAGCGGGCCTTGCGAGTCTCCACTTTTAAAAGACGGTTAAAATCGGGATGGCGCTGGGTGGCAAGGAATACCCCGGTGAGGGTGGCATTTGCCATCAACACCGACCACCTGGTAATCTCCGTTGAGAAAAAATCTCCCGCTGCCATGAACGCGGTTGAGAGGATAATACATATGGAGAACACGTACCCCATCCGTGAGACGGTGAGACTGTGCTCTTTTCGTTTTTTCTTCCATATAACGGCCATGTGCACCAGTGTGGGTATCATGGCCACCACCAGGTATATTTTGGGAAGAGGGTACATGAGATGCAAAAGCTTGAAATACAGCGGCAACTCCATGTATGAACTGCTGAAAATGATCCTGTGCCCCATGTACGACGGGAAAAAAGAAAGTCCTTCTAAAAAGAATGGAACTAGCAGAAGGACGCAGGAAAACAAAAACGGTATTCCATACAGTATCATGCGCTTACTTACCGAAAAACTGCTCTCGATAACCCAGCGGTACCTGAAGCTCATTAGCGGTGCGGTTAGGAACGTGACCGGTATAATAATGGCCGATACGATGTAGTAATTTTCGAAAAGCCCCGTTGTGTACAGGGAAACCTGGAATATCCAGATGCCCAGGCACAAAAATGAAAAGGCATATATATAGCTTATCAGCTGCTTGTTCTTCTGAAAGAGCTGTCCAAGGGCCAGGATAACCGAGAAAACCGCCCCGTAAAACATAAAAAAATCGATTATTATATCACCCACCCCCTTCACCGCGGAGATATCCATAAAAAATACCGTATATAATATATATATTTTAAATTTTAAATATTTCAAGAAATATATATATTAAAGATTTTTTATCTTTAATCGGCTAGTCTTTTTCTATTATAACTGGAAAAACCCGCAGGGTTGAAGGGAGGAATAATGGAAACAAGGCTGAGAAAGAACAATTTTGACGACAGGTGGAAACTGCCGCTTCTGCCTGACTATATCATGAGATGGGCAGATCTTACCCCGGGAAATGACTGCATCGTCTTTGCAGATACGGGACGGGTGATCAGTTACCGCGAGTTTGACAGGCTCACTGACCTGTATGCCATGCGCCTTAAGAAAATGGGCATCAAGAAGGGGGACATCGTGGTTACCCAGTTCCTGGGTGTACCCGAGTTTTACATGCTGGTCTACGGCTGCCTGAAGGCAGGTGCCATCATTTCACCACTTGACGTGAAGGAACAGGCACACGAGGTGATACGGGACCTTGACAAGATCGAGGCAAAGGCCTTTTTCTGCCTGGGAAAAACCCCCATTCGGGATTTTTCAGAGGTCGCCGTAGAGGTAAAGAAAAGCTGTCCCTACGTGAAACACGTGGTGCAGTGGCCTTCCGGTGCAGAGGCTGATACCATAATTGATGGTGCCGAAAACTTTAATGACCTTTTTGGAGAGAGAGGACTGGCCGAGATTGAAAAGGATACATCTCTTGCCAAAAAGCTCGTTAAGGAGTATGAAAAGCTCGAACCCCGTGATCCGGCACTTATCATCTTCACTACCGGCACAACCGGGGAACCAAAGCCCGCACTCATGTCGCACCTGAGTATCATGACCAACAACGCAGTGTTCTCACGGGGGGTTGGACTCTACGGCAGCGATTTCCGTTTTCTCAATATCATGCCTACAAGTCACGTGGCAGGGACTGCCCAGGGACCCATGACCGCCTGGTTCTCCGGCGGGGCGATAATTACCCTCAGCATGTTCGAACCAGCAAAGTCACTTGAGGCGGTGGGAAAATACAGGGCCACCTTCTACGGCGGCGTCCCCACCATGTTCAGGATGATATGGGCCCTTCCCAATTACAGCGAATATGACCTGGGTAACTTAAAATACTCACTTTACGGCGGAAGCGCGGTGGATACCGCCTTTCTGAAGGAGATGGCAAAGATGTCACCCACCTTCGGTACCGCCCTGGGGATGACCGAATGCTCCGGTTATTTCACCTGTACCCCCAAGGGCATCTCCGTTGAAGAGATGGCAGGACAGGTGGGACAGTTCTACCCCGAGCTTGCAAAGGTGACCATCCGGGAAAAGATGAATGAAGACGGCACCGCCGGAAAGGAACTCCCGGAAGGCGAGGCCGGCGAGATATGCGTGGACGGGGACGTGGTCTTCCTAGGCTATTACAACAACCCTGGCGCAACCGCCAAAACCATATCCAAAGAGGGGATACTGTACACCGGCGACATGGGATACCTGAAAGACATGGGCACCTACAAGGCCCTGGTGTTCTCGGGCCGGCGCAAGTTCGTCATCAAACCCAAGGGGTACCTGGTGTTCCCCGACGAGGTGACCGACTTTCTCACGAAACACCCGAAAGTTAACCAGGCGCAGGTGGTTGGGGCCCCGCATAACATATTTGTGGACGGGGTGTTCGCCTACGTGCAGCCAAAACCCGGCGAATCACTGACGGCAGAAGAGATCCTTGACTACTGCAAAGAGATTGCCTCCTACAAGCGTCCCATTCACGTGGAGTTCTGGCCTGTTGACCAGCAGTTCCCCATGAACAAGACGGGGAAGGTGGATTCCATGGCACTCATAGAAAAAGCGAAGGAAATCACCGAAGACCTGAGAAAACAGGGCGGGTGGGATGCGTCGTAACATGCCCCACTCCCATCCACAACGGCGGGGCACTGTCCCGCCGTTTTTTTAGCGCACCAGCGGCAGTTCAAGCCAGCAGGTGGTATAGCG
>CAYFSO010000036.1:0-25507 GCA_964345775.1 uncultured Leptospiraceae bacterium
AGGAGATTGAAGGATATAAATCGGAGCTGGATGTCAGCGAAACCGGTACTGTTATAGAAGTTGGTGATGGTATAGCCCGACTGTATGGTCTTGAGAATGCAATGGCCGGTGAGATGCTTGAGTTCGAAAATGGTGCTCACGGACTTGTGTTTAACCTGGAAGAGAATACCATCGGTGCCGTTATCCTTGGTGATTACCTTACCATTGAAGAGGGGCATACCGTAAAAAGGCTTGACAGGGTACTTGCAGTTCCCGTTGGCGAAGAACTTCTTGGAAGGGTAGTTAATCCTCTTGGTATCCCCATTGATGGTAAAGGCCCAATAAATTCCGACCATATGCGACCGGTGGAGATCATTGCACCCGGTATCGCGGACAGGCAGCCGGTAGAAGAGCCGCTTCAAACAGGGCTTAAGTCCATCGACGCTATGACGCCTATTGGGAGAGGACAGCGTGAGCTTATAATTGGTGACAGAAAAACGGGTAAGACGGCAATTGCCATCGATGCCATTATCAATCAAAAAAATACAGATGTTATTTGCATATATGTTGCCATTGGTCAGAAAGCATCAACTGTTGCGGGTGTTGTTGAAAAACTGGATCAGTATGGAGCCATGGACTATACAATTGTCGTAGCAGCAAACGCATCTGACCCTGCGCCACTCCAGTACATTGCACCATATGCCGGTTGTGCCATGGGTGAATATTTCATGTTCGAGAAGAACGGACATGCGTTGTGTGTATACGATGACCTTTCAAAACAGGCAAACGCGTACAGGGAGCTTTCACTTCTCATGAGGCGTCCTCCAGGACGTGAAGCATATCCCGGTGACATTTTTTACTGTCACTCACGGCTGCTTGAGCGTGCTTGTAAAATGTCTGACGACCAGGGAGCAGGGTCGTTGACTGCACTGCCAATTATAGAAACCCAGGAAGGTGAGGTTTCAGCATATATTCCAACAAACGTTATTTCAATTACTGACGGTCAGATATACCTGCAGCCGAACCTGTTTGCATCAGGTATCAGACCCGCTGTAGATGTTGGTATTTCTGTATCCCGTGTTGGTGGTAACGCACAGATAAAAGCAATGAAGAAGTATGCAGGTTCTCTGCGGCTTGACCTTGCGCAGTACAGGGAACTTGAAGCTTTCGCACAGCTGGGTACAGAACTTGACCCTGCAACGCAGAAACAGCTGGACAGGGGTGAACGGCTTTACGAGATCCTTAAACAGAATCAGTATGAACCAATGCCAATTGGCTTACAGGTGTCTGTAATTTACGCAGGGACACAGGGATACCTGGATAAGATTGCCGTGGAAGATATTAAGAAGTTTGAAGGCGAATACCTGAAACACATGAAAGATTCACATGGTGATCTTCTTGAGGAAATATCCTCAAAAGGTGTTCTTGAGGATGAAGAAAAGTTTGGCAAGATCATTGCTGATTTTGTTGAGAACTTCATGTCACGAAAGAGTGCTGCAGGCGCCGGAGCCTGATCGCGGGTGTGTGAACGTATCCAATATTAAACGAGGGTTGTAACAGTGGCTACACAACGTGAAATTAAAAAGAGGATATCATCGGTAAAAAGTACCCAGAAGATTACCAGGACAATGGAGATGGTGTCCACTGCAAAGATGAAAAAGATGCAGGACAGGATCTCCAAAACCACGCCGTATAATAACAAGATGAACAAGATAATCGAAAACCTGCGCCAGACAGGGGTTGAGGATATATTTGATCCACTTCTCCAGGAGAGGCCAGATCCGAGTAGAATCCTTTTGATACTTGTTGCCGGCAACAGGGGATTGTGTGGCGGGTATAATACCAATGTTATCGAGAAGGCTCTTGATTTTAAGAATCAACTGAGCATTGAAGAAGGGAAAGAAGTTCTCATGTACGTTATCGGCAAAAAGGCTAACAGCTACCTGAAGTTTGTCGGTGAAAGTATGTACAAGTATTCTGATAATCGCGAAGATGACTTCAAGTTCCCTGACGCAGCGGATCTTGGTAATGAGTTCATTAATCTTTTTGTTACCGGTGAAGTTGATGAAGTATATATGGCATATACACATGTCATAAGTAAGGCAACCCAGGCGGCTACGGTTGAACGGCTATTACCTCTTAAACCTGAAACAGGTACTATCGAAGAGTCAGCTGAAGAGTTCAACGTGGAGTATATATTCGAGCCTAATCCATATAAGATATTTTCTTCATTATTGCCGCTTTATGTGAAAATGAAAGTATATCTTAATATTCTGGAATCGGCTTTTTCAGAACAGTTTGCCAGAAGGGTGGCTATGAAAAATGCTACAGATGCTGCTACAGAAATGATCAGGGACCTGACCATAAGTTACAACAGGGCACGGCAGGCAAAGATCACAACGGAGATAACAGAGATCGTTGGCGGTGCCGCAGCATTAGAATAGTTATAGGTAACACAGTAAATGATTTTATCTATTCTTTATTAAGGAGTTGGGTATGGCTGAAAATACAGGAAAGGTCGTTCAGGTTATAGGGTCAACACTTGATGCCGAATTTCCAAATGAATTACCGGAAATCTATAATGCGCTTGAAATTGAGTTCGAGGTTATGGGAGAAAAACATGACCTGGTGTGTGAAGTACAGATGCATCTTGGCGGAAACCAGATTAGAGCTGTTGCACTTGGTTCAACTGACGGTATTAAAAGGGGTGCGAAAATTGTTGATACCGGTTCGCCAATAAATGTTCCAGTTGGTGAAGGAACGCTGGGAAGAGTTTTCAATCTTCTTGGTAAAACTGTTGATAAAGTAGATGAGGAAGTGAAGGCAACTGAATACAGGCCAATTCACCAGCCGGCACCGAAGTTTGAAAATCTTCAGCCTCAGGACGAAATTTTTGAAACAGGTATCAAGGTTATTGACCTTATAGAGCCCTATATCAAGGGTGGTAAAACCGGTCTATTCGGTGGTGCCGGTGTTGGTAAAACCGTTGTAATCATGGAGCTGATCAATAACGTTGCGCAGCAGCATGGTGGGTTTTCAGTATTCGCCGGTGTTGGTGAACGAACAAGAGAAGGTAACGATCTCTGGCTTGAAATGCAGGAATCAGGAGTTATAAGCAAGGCATGCCTGGTATACGGGCAGATGAACGAACCTCCCGGATCAAGGCTCAGGGTTGCGCTGAGTGCTCTTACCATGTGTGAGTATTTCAGGGACATGTCGGGAAGGGATGTTCTACTTTTTATTGACAATATATTCCGTTTCTCACAGGCGGGGATGGAGGTATCTGCGTTACTTGGACGTATGCCTTCAGCTGTTGGTTACCAGCCAACACTTGCTACAGAGATGGGACAGCTGCAGGAAAGGATCACATCAACTAAACAGGGTTCTATTACATCTGTACAGGCAATTTATGTTCCTGCTGATGACCTTACCGACCCTGCCCCGGCAACAGCATTTATACACCTTGATGCGAGTACGGTTCTTTCAAGGCAGATCGCGGAAAAAGGTATTTACCCGGCAGTTGATCCTCTTGAATCATCATCGCGTATTCTTGCACCTGAAATACTTGGTGAAGATCACTACAACGTGGCAATGGAAGTGAAGAGGATACTGCAGAGATATAAGGATTTACAGGACATTATCGCCATTCTTGGTATGGATGAACTTTCAGAGGAAGATAAGCTTCTTGTGCAGCGCGCAAGGAAGATAGAACGATTTCTTTCACAGCCATTTTTCGTGGCCGAGCAGTTTACCGGCTTTCCAGGAAAGTACGTTAAACTTGAGGAAACGGTAAAAAGTTTCAAGGGCCTCATTGAAGGTGAGTATGATGATCTTCCTGAACAGGCTTTTTACATGGTTGGAACAATAGACGAGGCTGTTGAAAAAGCAAAGAGACTTTCAGGTGAGTAAGGGTTGTTAATATGGCTATGAAATTAAATTGCAGCGTGCTGACTCCCGACAGGATGATATATGAGGGGCAGGTAGATTTTGCTGTAGTACAGGCTTCTGACGGCGAGATGGGTTTTCTTTTTAACCACGCCCCGCTTATTTCAGAGCTCGGAACTGGTGAAATTCGATTACGAACTGGTGATAAGGCTGATTATTTCTTCGTGGACGGCGGATTCGTTGAAATGAAGAATAACGATCTAACCATCCTGGCAGAAAATGCTGAAAAAAGAGAAGAACTTCAGAAAGATCAGCTCGAATCAAAAATTAATCAGTTAACTTCTCTTGAAAAGCCTGAAACCTTTGAAGAAAGAATAAAAATTGACCTGGAATTGAAGAAGCTCAAAGCGCGCCTTAAAGTTGCCTCCAAGTAGAGAAGAACCTGCATAAATTTACTAACAAAAAAAGGATGCCCATGGACATCCTTTTTTTTGTTAGTAAAAAATTCATTACAGGCATCATTATTACCGATAATTTTAAAGTATACTTGTATCTTTATTGAAAAATCTATACATATGATCAGTAATATGATAGATGATATATATTCGAGTATGTATATTAATAAATGGAAGGCAGTAATAAATCTTATTTTTATAATTGATTAATGATTGATAAATACGTACCATTTGGCAAAGATCATTATTATGGCTGATAAGAAAAAGGGACATAAAGGCAACATGGAGCTGGAAGAGGTATCTGAATTCCCTGAAAAGGTATCAATTTCTGAGGATATTGATACCCTGGAATCAGAGGAAATGCTGGAAGACCTTCCCGATGCTGTCTTTGAAGAAATTACTGATCTGGAAGAGAAAGTGACTGATAACATGGAAATTGCTGATGGTTATGTAGAGCAGTCAAAAGGAGAAGGATCCATAGATATACTGGATCTTACAAGTGAAATTGACCAGCTTAGCGATGTGACCGAGAAAAGACAGAATATGGAAACTACCAACGAAGCAGAGACGCAGGTACGCAGTGAAGATAAAGATGATAAGAGTGGGACAGGTCAGCATACACATGGAGCATCCAGTGAAGGAATGTATTTTGATAATGATAAAAATGAATTTATTATAGAAGATTTACCTGATGAAGAACTTGATAAGAGTGAATACCATGATACACAGGGATCCACAGGAATAGACGATACCAGAAAAGAAAAAGAAAGTATCGGGGAAGAAGCAGATGTATTACAGCAAGAAGATGAAGATAAACTGACAATAGAGATTCCGGAAGAATTCAAGAAAAAAATGTCTGAAAATATGGATATGGAAAATTTTGGCTCAATTGACCTGCATGAAGCAGAAGAGATCGCAAACGAGGATATATTATTCCTGAATGAAGATGATCTTGTTGAAGAGCTTGAGGATTATGAATTAACCCCGGTTGATAAAGAAAACGGGGCTGAAAAGGAAGACGAGAAGCAGGAGAAAAAGGTTAAGGAAGAGGCTGAAGAAGTGATTGCTGAACAGCCAGAAGAAGAAAAAGTTCCCTTACAAGAAGAATACGTAAAAGAAGAGGTGTCTTCCGGGGAGCAGGAAGTGCATCCCATGGAGGAGGAAGAACCCGTAAAGGAAGTTGCAGTGGAGGAAGTTCCAGTCGACATTTCACCTGCTGAGGATTCTTTTAGAGAAACCAGGGATGAGAAAGGGCATGAGGCAACTCGGGAACCCGGAGACGAGGAAAAAGAAGATCCATCATTGCAAGCACCTGAAGAGATTTCAAAGGAAAGAGAAATAATTGCGGAACCTGAAGAAGATGCTGTTGCCGGGGAACAATTTTCAGAAGAAACAGTATACCAGGTTCCAACTGATCAACAGCAAAGGGAAACCATACCTGCCGAGCTGGCAATGACCGAAAGGGTTACCTCTAATATTCAAATAGTAGATGATGAAATGGTTGATCGAGAATACGAGGAAGTAAGTACGGTATTTGAAGAAGATTCACTGGACAGGATCTCATCAGGTATAATTGAAGTGGTGGAAGGAGATGCAAAGATATTACAGGAAGCTGATCTTTCAAGGGATGAAGAGAATATTGCACACATAATGACCGGGACATTACCCACTTTTGAAGACCTGCTGATAGATTTTGAAGAAGAATTCAAGTTTAAAGATGATGATATAATTTTTATTGATAACGCGTTTATGGCTGATGATTACGATAAGTATTTACATGAAATAGACGAGTACTACGAGCAAAAGAAGAAAAAAGGTATCACTCCGGCAGTAGAATTACTTGGCCTGACAAGGGATGAAATGAGTTTTTTTGAAAACTCAGTTTTTGAGAAAGAATTTGAAACTGTTAATATAAGTAACCAGTTCGGTGTTGACCAACTTGGTATGGACCAGTCAGGCGAAGATTTTGATATTGTAAAAAATGTAAATTACATTATAAGTGACAGTGACAGCCTTACAGAAAGGGAAAAGAAGAGTATTGAAGAGGATGTTGAATCAGAAGGGGCAGTCATTTTCGAGGAAAATGTTGATGATATCGTCAACCGGATTAAAAAGATGGACCCGGATTTCACAACTGAAGATGAGATCATTCAACCAGGGCGGGACGAGGTCAAGGAAACGACCAGGGCCGAGGAAGAAGCTGTTGATATAAGTGATAATGTTGTTATAATTGATAACAAAGATGATCTAAACCGATTTGTGGATACAATGCCAAGTGAAAAGCAGGAAAATATCAAAAAGCTTATGGCATACCTTGATGATCTTTTCGAAAAGCTACCCGAAGATGTAATAAAGAATTTTGCCAATTCAGAATATTTTGACCTTTATGTAAAAGTTCTAAATGATCTGGGAATATGAACATGGGATTACTTGAAAAGGCACTGCAGTTTAAAAAAGAAATTAACAAGAATGGCAAAGAAACACTTATCGACAGGATCGAGGGGCCTGCTGATACCAGTTTTGAAGAAAAAAAAGCTGAACCTGATACCGTCAAGAACAATGATGAAGATATATTTTCCCTGCCCGAAGAAGAAGGATCTCCTTCTGATACATTGAAGATCCAAAGAGAATCGAAAGACGAGCAAAGTTCCAGTGAAGAAAAAAATGAACAGGAAAAAATCGTTCACGATGAAGAACCTGTACTTGAAGATGGTCCACTTGTAAGGGATGATGAGCCCGACGAGGACTATATTAAGCAGGCGAAACAACAGGAACCGGTGCGGGAAGAGATAATCACACAGAAAACTGCTGACAGCCTCAATTCAGGCAAAGCTGAAGAGACAATGGCTGATCCAGAAGAGCCAAATGCGGATGAGCCGATTAAAGAAGAGGTGTCAACTGGTAAACCAGATAAAAAGTTCCAGGATTTTCTTATCCTGTATGAAATAGGGAAGGAGATCGTAAAGTCAAAGACACTTGACCAGCTATATGATGTTATCCTTTTTTCCATAATGGGACAGATCGGGGCATCCTCGTCTTCAATTCTTGTAATTGATCCTGATGATACAACAAAATTCCTTATTGCGGAATCAAGAGGAATTACCATAAAGAATAAAAAGATATCTTTCAATTCCGATAGTGGTATAATGAAACATATTGTTTCCTCGCGGGAAATTTCAGACATTGAGCAATACAATAACAGCCAGGAGTACCGTGACGAGTATTACCAGTTCATTTCAATTGATGCACGGCTGGTATGCCCATTGAGATATGATGGCCAGGTGTACGGAACAATAGTACTTGGTGATAAGATCACGATTGGTGACTACACTGAAGAGGAAAAGGATTTCATCAGGTCCATGTCGGAAATATCAGCAATAGCTTTCGAAAAAATACATACCATAACAATGATGGAGTCTGATATTGAGAATTACAGGAACGAGATGACTTACTTTTCACATGTACGGGATCTACAGGATGAATTGAGAAGATATACTTCGCTGTCACATTACCGGGAAATAGTTCAGGATGAGCTTGCAGAGCTTGGTATCATGAGCTACGCATTGTTCGTTGAAGATTATGTGAATGACAGGTATGATCTTATTACATGTGAGAAAGAAGATTACCTGTCTTTTGAAGAAAATGCATTTACAATAAGCAGTGACACAGCATTTGCGTCCTACATTGGTGATCTTTCTGAGAACACGCGGGTTGATGAATTTGACAGGATGAAGTCTATAAAGGATGTTTTTGGCGATAACAGGATAAAAAAAATGACCCTGTTCTGGATTTTTCCCATGAAGATCGGAGAGAACCTGGTTGGGTTCATGATGGTCTTCAGGTTGCGCGATTATTCAGACAAAGATAAAATATTTAAAAGGATAAGTGCCACTTCAAGTCTTCTAATGCTTAATTACCTTGGAATACATTCTCAGGAACACAAGTCTGATACTTTCTTGGACGTGGTTTTGCCGGTATATAAACGAATGGAAGATGAACTGGAAAATGCCGCCAATCTTAATATACCCCTGACTATTATACTTTTTTCTCTAAAAAACTTTAAAAGGTACCTGAGTGCTTTTGGTATAGAGAAGGCTAATGAGTTATTACGCTACCTTGAAGAGACCATAGTTAACAGGCTGGCTGATACGGATTTTACCGTAAGAATGGACAGGAACAAGTTTTTACTGGTGCTGCCCGGTAAAAACAAGAAATATGCTGTACCACTGGCAAACACTATCCGCAATGAAATGGTCCAGAATTTTAGTACAAGGGAAATACAGTTATTGATAACATTTCTTATGGCCGAATACCCCGAGGATGGGGATAATCTCTATGCATTGCTCGACACCATAGACTGAGAAGTTGATAACAGGTGCTAATGAAGTAATAATCCCGGATCAACGGGTTTCTTATGCTTTCTCACTTCGAAATGCAGGTGGGGACCGGTAGTTCTGCCGGTATTACCTGAAATGGCAATAATATGTCCGGAAGTTACATTGGCGCCTTTCTTAACCAGTATCTTGCTGAGATGACCATAATAGGTGTAATAATTACGCGAATGACTGATGATCACCAGCTTCCCATAACCACCCCTGTACCCGGTAAATATGACCTTCCCGTTCCTTGCCGCACGAATTCGCGTGCCAACAGGACATGCAATATCAATACCACTGTGAAATCGTTTGTCATGCTGTATGGGATCCTTTCTCATGCCAAAATCAGATGTTCTTTTTCCTTTTATTACGGGTGATATGAAAGCAGTACCCAGGAAAAGTGACCTGTCAAGCCTGGAGAGACTGCCGCATGGTATGAATATAAATGTTTTAGGCTGACTATCTATTCGGTTGACTTTTGACAATACAGTTTTTGAAATTTTGAATTTTTCAGCTACCCGGGAAATGGATTCATCCTTATCCATTCTATATATTATGCCTCTCATATTTGGTATATATATGGTCGCTCCAGGAGCAATATCACGGGGAGTAGCAAGGTTGTTGGCGGTAATGAGGGTGTCCATGTTTAATGATGTTCTGGCCAGGATGGTCCAGAAACTATCTTCCTCTTCCACCCTGTATTTATAGAATTTTAATTCAGGGATCTCCATCGGGTCACGCCCACTCTTGATTACATACAGGGAGTCCCTGACATCCTTACGCAGGTTTTTTACTTCGGGGCTGTTCCTGTCGAGAGATTGCAAGTAAGGTATAGTATTATCGGGCCTGGCATTTATCGTGGTTACCAGGATTGATAAAACAATTATCATGAAAAATCGGGATATATGCTGGTTTTTGAACATCACTATTGCTTTCATAATCTTGATTTTTGGATATACTTTTAATATCGGAATATACACGATAATAATGAGCGGTACGCAAAATATTTTGTGACATAATACATTTAATCTTTATTAGTGGGGTAAGCTGTTTTTGTCTTGCATTTTTTTGTGATTATCATAGCCTGATACACAGGCGGAATAGGAATACTGGATCCCGGAGTAACAGTACAGATAATGGACGAAAAAAGAAATAAAGCCCGGCAAATAGTAAAATCAATTAAGGCACTTGAGGGTGTTTTAAAGACATCAGGGGACCCTTCGCAGAGAGCAAGGGTAAAAAAAGATATGAATTCACTTCGTAATATGCTTAAGGAAATGTACCCTGAATCTTCGGTTGAAGAACTTGAAGACGCCATTGCTACCGATGACCTGCTGGCAGAACCGTCAATGGACCAGGTAATGAGCAAATACAAGTATATCAAGATTGTCCCTTTTGAAAAGATATCTCCGTACCGGGATGACGAGGAGATAAATATTGCCGCAAGTTTAATGAAGTATTTCGAGGACAGGATCTGGGGTGTAATATCTGATCAGCATTCAAAACTTGATTTTTCTAATTCAGCTGAAAGGGATGCGTTATATCGAAAACTGGATGAGTGTAACAGGGCGTTCAAGATCTACCATCAGACACTTGATGACCTTGAAAGGTCCAGGTCAGGGGAATATGTGAACCAGTTAAACCTGATGCGTGTTAAGCAGGGCAGGATATTCCTGGTTGAAATTCATGGTTTTTTTACCGCTGTAAAGGATTTTATCTCCGAAATTATTGCGGACAGCGAATTTGGCGGCACAATGGTACTTAATTCTGATGAGATCATCGTGTATTCGGATTATGACAAGTACAGGACATTCGATGGATGGAACGTTATCGATGCCCTTAAATACATGAAAGGGTTTGTTGAAGAATCCCTGGATATAATAGCCGTGCCCGACCTTCGCAAACTATAAATGATGGAAAAGAAGCAATAGAATTTATTTGACAAGCTCCATGTCTGGTATTATATGTTGTCAGTGATTTGAGAATTTTACAGATATAGCAGGTGTTATAATGGCTTTAGCAAAAACCGGTGGAGACGTAGCAAATAATGTAATTGGTGAGCATTCCTATTTTACCGGCAGGTTCCTGATAAACGGATCCTTGCGGATCGATGGTAGATTTGAAGGTAAATACCTGCAGGCGGACCAGTTGTACATAGGTCCCAATGGTAAAATTAAAACAAATATCAATGCTGTATCCGTAATAATTGAAGGCATGGTAATAGGGAACATAAATGCTTCAAACAGGGTATTGCTTATGCCAACTGCGAAAATTCTTGGTGATATAAAAACCCCGGAATTGATCATACAGAACGGGGTTATACTTGAAGGACGTTGTACAATTGCCAACGACCTCAAGTCGTCCGCAAAAGATCTCATAGACGGTGAGTACGAAAAGAATAAGCTTGTTCCAGAGGAGTTTCTTGCGGAAACATAAGCCTGTGATCGGCATAACCATGGGAGACCCTGCCGGGGTGGGCCCCGAAATCGCTTTAAAAGCCATCCAGGGATCTGATTATACAACAAGCCGGTTTATCCCGGTTATAATAGGGTCGGTGGCTGTTTTGGAAGCCTGCGAACCTTCCTGTAATGCGAACTATACCATAACAACACCAGCAAACTTGAAAGAAAAAATACAGAACACGGATGGTCCTGTCATCTGCGACGTACCGCTGTCTGCTGCTACGCCTGTTCCGGGTAAAGGTACTATCAATACCGGCCGCGAGTCCCTTCGATATGTTAACAATGCTCTTGATCTCTGGCAGGCGGGAACAATTGATTGCCTGGTAACAGGGCCGGTGAATAAGTCTCTCATTGAGAAAAGCGGTGTTGCGTTTACCGGGCATACCGGGTACATAGCGGATTATATTGGTGAGAAGGATCCCTGCATGCTCATGTATTCAAAGAAATACAGGGTGATGCTGGTTACTACGCATATCCCGCTTGCACATGTAAGTGGCGAAGTTACAATTGAGAAGATACGGCACGTTACCCTTACCGCTTATGAGGCAATGTCCAAACTTGAAAGAAGACCCGCGAATATGGCTGTATGCGGTCTTGATCCCCATTGTGGTGACGAGGGAGCCATCGGAACATTTGATATGGAAGTAACCCGGCCTGTGATCGATGAATTGCAGGATGAAGGCATTAATATATCCGGTCCCTTTGCTGCTGATACCCTTTTCATGTCACAAAACTGGGAGAAATACGATTGTATTGTGGCTTTGTACCATGACCAGGGGCTTATCCCGTTTAAAGTGCTGGCATTTGACACGGGGGTGAACGTAACACTGGGGCTTTCCATTATTCGCACATCTGTAGACCATGGTACGGCTTTTGATATTGCAGGAAAGGGTATTGCGGGCCATACAAGCATGGCTGAGGCCATTGACCTGGCGTACTCACTGTTAACCGGTGCTACCCTGTAACCCAACCGAAGTATTCCCATTATTCCAGGTTATCCTGTATTTTCGAACACATTCCCGCAGCCATATCATCCATGCCGTTGCCCTTCACCTTGATGAAAAAGACATCTTTACAGGAATTATGTTGTTTAACTATAACCATGGCCGCCAGAAACCCCTTTTCATGTGTATTGGTTACAACCTGTGAGGATGTATCAGCATGTATGCGGTATCTCTCAATACCAGAAGAATATGAATAAATAATAATTTTAAGACAGGTATTTGATTGCTGCAAAGTGTGGTAGAAGGCCTGGCGGCATTTGTTCTGTAATTGTTCTCTATATTTATGATACCCTGTGGGGAGCTCTATGGTTATACAGGCGTGATGATCTCCACGCGTTTTCATGTTCGCACTATCAGAAGTACATGAAATGAATAAAAATAACATGATTAGTATGTGTAGTATCGATTTCCGCATATGTGTTCCCGGTAGAATTTTTATGAATGTAATAATGAATGCTGTCAACAGAAATAGGTATCATAAGATGGCAATTAATGACGATACTAGAATATAGGTGCTATTTTTATTTGCAAACTTCGAAACATTAGTTATACTTATCACGATTTAAATGATATAGTGCAAATCGTTAAAAAATCTAATATGCAGAGTTGATATCATGGAGAAAACACTGCTGGAAACATCAATTTTTTTATTTATTTGTGTCTGGGGGTTTACAATACTGTTTCTCTGGTTCAGACCGCGAATAGAACTTTTCTGGAAAATTATTGCTACGCTTATATATGCATTTTACCTGTGGTTCTTCTATCGAGAAATACTGACAGGATATGAACTTTTCACGGCTGCATATTTTGATGTTACCGTTCGCTTCATAAAAGAACTCATAACACTGGTGTTCATGAACCTGTTCTTTTTATGGCCACTGGCGCTTATCATTATTTTTTACAAGGCCAGTGACATGGGAGCTGAAAGGTTGTTGAAATTCATGTGCATACTGACACTGGTATTGTGGATCATTTTTGTAGCATACGTATTTTTCCAGAAAGGAATAGACGAGTTTTTGTTTGAAAATCTAAAAAAAATGATACCAGATGTATAGATATCATCCCATACACCTTTTGCTGTTATTCCTGTTCTGTGTGGTGACGTATCCCGGCCATGTATCGTATTGCCAGGAGCTGGACGCCGCAGGTT
This sequence comes from uncultured Leptospiraceae bacterium, assembly GCA_964345775.1. Classification (GTDB taxonomy): domain Bacteria; phylum Spirochaetota; class UBA4802; order UBA4802; family UB4802; genus M55B154. The sequence continues at coordinate 13,312 of CAYFSO010000036.1, forward strand.
ATTACAAGAGGGCTGCCAAGATGGCTGCCAGTGGTGATATTGAGCAGGCGATAGGGGTGTTTAAAAAGTCAGTTGAAAAGAACAGGTATTATTCCCTTGCCCATTATGGACTTGGTAAGGCGTACCTGTACAGGGGAAAAATTGAGAACGCCATAGACCACCTTGAGAAAGCAGCTGAATATGATTCCCGGTTTGCACCTGCTTTTTTCTACCTGGGTTTGGCATACCTTTTTGATAAAAGGTACAATGCGTCCATAGATGCTTTCAGTAAAACGTTAAAACTGGATACTTCGATAAATGAGGCACGTTACAATATTGGTGTGGCATATGATGAAAGCGGCAGAAGCATTAAGGCATCTGTATTTTATGAGAGATTTTTTTACGAAAGTAAAAAAAAGGAGATGGATATACTTTTTTAGGGTGTATCTTTTTCATCATCGAGCAAGGTGAAATACTGCAACACACCGGAAACTTTGAATAATGCTTTTATTGAGGGGTTCACGTGAAGAAAATACAGGGAGATGTTTTTTTCTTTCAGTTCATTTTGCAGCTTGATAAAGGTACCAAGGGTGAAACTGTTGATATAGGTGACATTTGCAAGGTTTACCACGATATTCTTCTTGCCAGACAGGTTACTTTTTATAAATGAGTCCATCTCTTCCGCGTTCTCACGGTTTATATCTTCATTAATATCGAAGATAAGGCTTTGTTTCTTATCCCGTAGTTTTATGTCCATTAATTACACCTCTAATAAACAACAGGGTGAACGCCTGAACGTTCACCCTGTATATTAACTGATAATAATTGTTAGTCTACTGTCCTGATCATGGTTTCAGGAGGAATTACGTCAACGTATACTGAAAGAAGTTTTACCTGTGACTCGTTGCCAACCTTGTCAACAGCCTTTGCTTCTATCAGGTGTTCACCATTATTGGAGAACTGTATGGGGCCATCATACTTAACAAAATTCCCTTTACCATCGAGCCTTACCATGAGATCAGCAACACCTGATTCATTATCAGTTGCGGTGACTTCGTAGATATAGTCAACTGATGCAACTTTTTTTCCATCTTTATCGATGAATTCCCTGTCAGGCTTTATCGCAACTTCTGGTGCGGTGTTGTCAACGTAAATGGCAACTGAATCACCATCGATTTCCTGCCGGTTGCCGTTTTCGTCCACAACCTTGAGGGAATATTTTTCTGTTGCATTAAGTACGTTGTCTTTTGCCTTGATCTTCAGGGATGAATCACCTGTTGCGTTAAATGTGAACGGTGCCACATACTCGGCGTAACTGCTGCCGTCAAAAGAATATTCAACCTGCTTCACTCCGGATGCGTTATCCTTGGCGTCTACAGTAAAAGTAAATTCTTTTGATGCATAGTACTTTTCGCTCACTTTCACTACAGGCTGTGATGCGGTGACGTTTACTTCCGGTACCGTGTTATCAACTACAACCTTGAAGTACTTCATGTCTTCCTTGTTGCCCACACGGTCAATACCGTAATAGCTGATGGTGTGTTTCCCTTCTTCGGTAAGGTTGAAGGGGTCCTGGTAAGTCTGTTCTTCACCATCGTCAATTGCGTACATGACCTTTTCGGCCATAAGATTGTCTTTTACAGAAAGTTCGAACTTGACTTTCGAGTTAACATAATGATTACGTCCATCAAAATGTGATGCTGCCTTTTCAGCATTTGTAGCAATGATCTCTTCCTCGGCAATTTCGTCCGTTTCGGGACTTTCTGTATCTGGAGTTGCTGCTTCATCCTCCATTAATTCTTCTGTTTCTGCAGGCTCTTCCTGTGAAAAGGAAACAGTGGAAAAAGCCAGTGCAATGAAACAACAAAGAGAAAGAATGAAAATTCTCTTTAACATATATAACCTCCGGGGTTTATTTAATTTGATTGCAGAATCTGTGTTGGAACAGTAATGCACACTATGATATTTTACTTATATTACTAAATTATGGCGGGTTTTGTCAATTCCATTTTTCAATATGACCCTGAACCGCCAACTATTTTTCAAGGTACATGCGGGCATAATTCTTGAATGTTCGTATTATTTCGATGTAATTAGCCTTTAACCCGGGATAAGACACGTTATCTTCCACTTTGAAGGTATTTGAATAGTTTTTATCGGTGGCAGTCACCAGGTAGTACGCGTTACTTGAGTGAGCATGAAAATGATCAGTAAGCCGCCATATTCCTTTATTGTTCATGGTTTTAATAAATGAGAGATATTCATCCCGGTCAAGACGGGCCCTCTTTTTCAGTCCCGGAAAATTTTGCGATGCTATGAAATACTTTTCGCCATCCCGGTATATCTCGATGGACCACTGGCTGTAATGAAACGGGGGAGGATGATACGAGATCACGCAGCGATAATCTACACCGTGCAGGGTGGACGTGAACAGTACGAGAAATAATGCAGGAATAATTATTGTCTTTCGGGTGAACATGAGAAGAGATCCTTCAGGTCTTCGGCAGGAATGGTGCTGTATTCTGACATGAAAAAAAGACTTAATGCCGTTACGATTATGGTATGGTTTATCCTGCCGTCTGATATCATGTGTAATGCTTCTTCTTCCGTTACGGTGATCACTTCAATATCTTCGGCATGGTCAAGTTCCTGGCTGGCAATTTTTCGTGCGTTCCTGGCCAGGTAAAAATAGATATGGTTGGACATGATGGCGGGGTTGGCTGAAAGCTTCTTCAAAAGCAGCAGCTCCCCGGCCTGGTACCCGGTTTCTTCACGCAGCTCCCTGCGGGCGGATACTTCGGGGGATTCGCCACCATCCATCAGGCCGGCAACGGTTTCTATGGTGATCTCCCCGGTTCCCAGCCGGTGTTGTTTCACAAAGACCAGCTGGTTGTCTTCGGTAAGCACCACCACGTTTATCCAGTCAGGGTTGTTCAATATAAAGAAGTTGTGTTCAACGTTCTTTCCGGGATGGTGGCAGTGAAGATCATCGATGGAGAAGATTCGCCTGTTGAAGATCTCCTGCCGTTTCTTAATTTCCCATTTTTTCATTATACCCGCCTTATTATGGACATCTACCACTACACGTATAGCAGGTTATTATATTTGGTCAACCAGTAAAAGATATTTTCCCCCGATCACTCTTCACTTCTCACTTTTCATTTCAATAATATGAAAAGAGTTCCAAATAGTAATTGACCGTTTGCCTGCATGGAAATAGATTATTGGAGTTTAGCACAAATGTAACCAGAAAATTCCCGGGATATACCTGTTCAATGAAAAAAATCGCCATGCTCATCTCGTTTCTCGTGGTTTGCTGCATCCCTTCATTGGGACAGCAACTCACCCAGTTGGAACCGCTTGCCACATTTTCAACATCCATGGCGGACCAGGAAGAGGGGGTAAAAAAGAATATCGCCATCGCCTGTGACAGGATTGACGGGTTTATAATGAAGCCGGGAACGGTTTTTTCCTTTAATGATGTTGTGGGTGAGGGGTCTGCCGCCAACGGGTTTGTAGACGGGAACGTCTTGTACCGGGAGGGTGTGGTGCTTGAGGCCGGGGGCGGTCTCTGCCAGGTGTCATCAACCCTGTTCAACGCCATGCTGATGGCAGGCTGCACCATCGTGGAGCGGCACCGGCATTACCAGCCGGTTACCTACGTGCCGCTTGGGCTTGATGCCACCATCAAGTACGGCAAGAAAGACCTGAAAATGAAAAATCCCCATAACCAGCCGCTGGTGATCTCGGCAACCGTGAGCGATAAGAGCCTGTCCATCGTGATCAGTGGACGCAACAGGCTGCCGTATACCTACGAAATGGTGACCGAGGAGGAGGGAGTTCCTATCCCGTTTGTTGACGACGAGAATGTCCGGCCGGGTGTGGCGGTGTACATATACAGGAACAAGATGAAAAACGGGAAGGTGCTGGAGTCCTTTCTCATGTACAAGGATTTTTATCCGCCGGTACGTTTGCCATGAACCGGGGAAGGTTTGACGGGGCGGGATTTCACGTCCTGCTGTTGATGATGTGTATTCTGCCATTATTACTGGGCACAGGGGCAACGGCATTTGAAGAGCTTGCCGGGTGGCGGGAATTTCGCGGCAGTGCTGAAAAAAAGTGCCTCATTGACTGGCTGAGAAAGAAGGGTGCGTCCTTACTTGGAGAAAGCGAAGAGGCAGGAGCGCTTCCCTGCCGGGTGCCGGAGTTTTACGGCAGGCACGGGCTTTTCGTGACGCTGCTGTACGAGGGGAAGGTGCGGGGCTGTTACGGTGCCTTTCATCATACCACTGAGAACGCCTCACAGGTGCTTGCCGATTACCTGAAGGGGGCCCTGCTGCGGGACAAAAGACACAGGCCGCTGGAACCCCGGGAGTTCAACCGCTGCCGCATAATTGTGACGGTGGCGTCGGGGAAATATCCCGTTTCGTCACTGGACACGCTTGACATAGGCCAGTTCGGCGTGGCGGCCCATTGTGCCGACGGCAGCATAATCGTTGTGGTGCCCTCGGAGATAAGAAGCATACAGTACCTGGAAAGAATGCTTGCACCGCATGAGGTGGTGCAGCTGTACGCATTCCGTTGCGTGACCCTCGTGGGGGAACCGTGATATATCACCAGTTTCGTGAAGGAGAAACGGCATGAAAAAGATCATCGTGTGTATGGCCCTGTTAACGCTCGTGGTAACAGGCTGTACCACCACCGGTAAAAAACACATGGAAGACGGGACCGTGGTGTATACCGGCCCCCGCGACGAAAAGCTTGAAAAAGAATATACCCTCAGGGGGCGCGTGCGCGACGCCGATGACAGGGACGGGGTGGCCGGCGCAACCGTTGAACTGAAGAACGCCCAGATGGGGGTTGGCTATTACCTGGAGAAGACCGACAGCAGCGGTGAATTTACCATAGAGAATTTTATCCCGCAGGTGCGTTACGTTATCGAGGTGGTGGCCGACGGCTACGTGACCTGCAAAACCACGGAGAAGGTGGAACCGGGGAAAAAAACCATATACCTGAAAAAAGAGGGTATACTCTCGGGCAGGGTACGAGGGGGGGACGGGAATGCCATCCCCGGCGTGCAGGTGAAACTGCAGAATATCTCTTCCAGGCATGGGCAGGCCGGCAGGCCATTCATACAGGAAACTGACGAAACAGGAAACTACAGGTTCACCAAGCTTCCCGCCGGCAGGTACATGGCCACCTTTCAGAAACCCGGGTATATCACGGAGACCGCACGCATAAAGTATATAAAGGACGGGGAGACTTTCAGGCTGCCCATGGTAATGTTTGAGCCTGCGTCCATACGGGGGAAGGTAACCATAAAGGGGCTGGACGCACCCGCCATTAACGTGGACGTGCAGGCAAAGGGGCGGGTTACCTATTCTGCAAGTACCTTTCACGACGGGTCTTACGTGCTTGAAGACCTGAAACCGGGAAATTATAAACTTCGAATATATCACAGGGGATTTCATACCATGGAGACCGCCTCTTTCAGGGTGGAAGAGGGAGAACAGAAGAAAAACTTCGATTACCAGGTAACACCCAAAGATCCTTCCCTGAGCGTGTACTCTTACCGGTACACCTTCGTGCCGGGTAACAAGCTTTCCTTTAACCTGCGTACCTTTCGGCTTGAAGAAGTGAAGGTGCGGGTATACCAGGTGCCGCTGAACACCTTCCTGAAGGGGCACGTTGATCCTGACCGGGTAGACCCGGCTAAGGAGAAATTCAAGGTGTTTACCAGGTGGAGCGAACCCGTCCACAACTTTAAACCGTACGAGTGGCGCTACCAGTCACTGGAGATAAAGGACCAGCTTCCCACCGGGGGCTACTGTATCGAGGTTGAGGGTGCGGGTAAAATGGTGAGCAGGAAGTTTTTCACGGTCACCTCTGTTGGGGTTGTGGCCAAGCGGTCACAGTACTCAATGTGTACCTACGTTACCCACCTTGCGGAAAACAAGCCAATAGACGGTGCCTCGGTGGTGGTGTTCGATTCCACCCCGGAAAAGAAGAAGTACAGATACTCGCAGAATCCCTATAAGCCACCGAAGCGTATCGAGGACCTGCCGGTGAAGATACTGAAAAAAGGGAAGACCGACAGCAACGGCCTGTTTTCCTACAGGATGAAATCACGAAGGCATTACACGGTGCTGGTGATCGGGAATGACGGCAGTTACGCCCTGTGCAGCACCGGTTCGCCTTCCGCCTTTGACCGTGAGCAGAGCAAGTATTTTATCTACACCGACAGGCCGGTGTACCGGGCGGGCGACACGGTATTCTACAAGGTGGTGGGGAAGGAACGGAAAGACCGTTTTGTGCCCCTGAAGGGACAGAAGCTCTTTTATAAGATACTGAACCGTGATTTCAACAGTACCGTGGAGGAGGGAGAACTTACCCTTGACCAGTGGGGAACCTGGCACGGGAAGATGGACATGCCCGCCAATTCGCGGCTTGGTGAATACGATATACGGGTTGGAACAAAGAAGGACAACCTCTACGGTGCCGGCCGCTTTTACATGGAGCAGTACCGGAAACCGGAATTCAAGATAGAGATTACCCCGTCAAAACCCTACTTCACCAACGGTGACACGGTTGAATTCAAGGTGGAATCGAAGTACTTTTTCGGGGCGCCATTGAAGGGTGGCCTGGTGAAGTACCGTTTCTACGAGACCAGGATGCGTGACTCCGATACCACCTACTGGTGGGAGGAGGACTATCCCTCGCGGGAAAGTTATAACAAGATACGGCTTGAAGGTGAGAAGTACCTGAACGACGAGGGTGTGGCGGTGCTGCGTTTTGACAGCGGCAACTACCCCTATGACCGAAAGATCACCCTTGAGGCCACGGTGGTTGACAAGACCAACGTCAGCATCACCTCCAGCAACTCGGTGAAGGTGGGTAGGGGCGCCTATTACATCAAGATAAACCCCGCGCAGAATTTTTACGCCGACAACGAGAAGAAGAAGATAGAGATACAGACACTCACCCATACCGGGGAGCCCCTTCGGGCAGGTGTTGACCTGAAGCTTTACCGGTACGTGTGGAAGCCCTGGCAGCGGGTGTACGTGCATGACAAGCGGCCTCTTTTTGCAAAGAAGATCACCACCGACAGGAAGGGAAGGGCTACTATTGAGCTGCCCAAAAAGTTCTCGCACTACGGTGAGTTTGACCTTGTTGCCGAAAGCGTTGATAAGTTCAATAACCAGATCACCGCAAACAGGATTATCTGGATATACAGCAGGCAGGGCGGCGAGATCAAGTCGAAGTTGAAGAACCTTGAGCTGAGTGTTGATAAGACCAGTCTGAAGGAACCGGGTGAGATAACCTGCCTGGTGAAAAGTCGTTTTGCGGATTCATACGTGTGCCTCACCCTCGAGGGGAGGGACGTGTACCATTCGAAGGTGATCAGGATGAAGGGGAACGTTACCGCTGTTCCTGTTAAAGTAGAAAAGGAATATGCCCCCAACTTCTACCTTACCGCCACCATGCAGCGGAAGCGGGCCCTGTATACCAGCAGGGTTGACATTGAGCTGCCGGTTGCCGAGACGGGGCTTTCCATATCCATGAAAAACGATAAGAAGGTGTACCGTCCGGGTGAGAAGGCCACCGTCAATATAACGGTTACCGACAGGAAGGGTAACCCGCTATCGGCTGACCTGTCCCTGGCGGCGGTGGACGAGTCCATCTACATGATACGGCCTGATCATACCCCGAAGATGCAGAATTTCTTCTATACAAAGATATCCAACTGGGTGCTCACCAGCTATTCCTATCCCATATCGGTGCTTGCGGGTGCGGCCAAGGAAGGGAAGGTGAAGATACGGGAGAAGTTCCGTGATACCGCTTTCTGGAAGGGGACCATCCGTACCGACAAGAACGGGAAGGCCTCGGTTACCTTTGAACTGCCCGACAACCTCACGGTGTGGCGGCTCACCGCCCGCGGGCATGACCGAAGTGGCCGGGTTGGCGAAGAACGATCAGAGTTCCAGGTGACACAGGATCTCATCGCCAGGATAGGGAAGCCAAGGTTTGCCGTGGAGGGGGACACCATGGGTATCATCGGTATCGTGAACAGCAACACCGAGCGTGGCCTTGAAGAGGTGACCACCAGCATGAAGATAAACGGGAAGAAGGCAGAGCCTGATAAAAAGATGAAGATAAGCCTCCCCGCCTTCGGTTCGGCGCGGGAGTACTATACCACCACCATCCCCGAAGAGAAAAGGAAGCTTGACCTTGAATATACCGCCATCGCGGACAAGTCCGCCCGTGACGGGCTGCGCCTCAGCGTGCCGGTTGAGCGGCGGGGTGTTGCCTACAAGCTGTACGGTACCGGCGACATGGCCAGCAACAGGAAGATCACCATACAGCCCCTGAAGGACAGCACCGACTTCGACTTCGTGCCTGAATCTGTCACCATCAGCATTAACCCGTCGCCGGTGATACAGATGCTTCGTGCCACCGAATTCCTGATGGAATATCCCTACGGCTGCATTGAGCAGACGGTGAACCGCTTTCTGCCCGCCCTTGCCGTGTACCGGCTGGCAGAACGTCAGGGCTACGGCAGGCTCCTTCCGGAGAGATCACGCAAGGAGCTGTATGCCAGGGTTTCTGCAGGCGTGTCACGGCTGCAGCAGCTGCAGAACGATGACGGTTCATGGGGCTGGTGGTACGGCGACAGGGGCAACGCCTTCGTGACGGGGTACGTGATGAGCGGGTTTACCCTGGCACGGCGTTACGACTACGCCATCGACAAGAACACCCTGGAGAAGGGGGTGTCCGCCATTGAACGGATGCTGAAATACCGGCAGGTGTCCCATGACGCCATGGCCTACCTGGTCTACGTGTACGCCCTCTACGGCAAGTGGGACGATAAGGCCTACCAGTACTGCCTGGACAAGCTGAACATGAACTCGTACCAGCTGGCATACCTTGTGCGGGGGCTTTCAAAGATAGACGGCATAAAAGACATCAAGAACGAACGAAAAACTGAACTTCGTGAGGACATGAACAGGCTGCTGGGTAAGCTGAAAGAAAAACAGCAGCTTGACGGACGGGGTATCTACTGGCCCAGTGCCGGTTCGCAGCAGTGGGGCTGGCCCGGCGGACGTACCGAGATCACCGCCCACGTGCTGGCCGCCCTGGTTGACGCGGGTGACAAAACCCCGCTGGTCTCCCGGATGGTGCGCTCGCTTACCAGGCGCGGCAAGGGGAACGCGTGGAACTCAACCAAGGAGACGGCCACCGTTATATTCGCCCTTTCCGATTACATCGACAGTATCGGGGCAACCCCCAGAACGAAGGGCGATGTGAACTTCACCCTGGACGGGAAGCGGGTGGCCGATTTCAGCTATGACCTGGACACCGACATGGACATGAAGGATCTCACCAGGACGGTGGCCCTTGAAGGGGGCCGCACCGTGCCCGCCTTCACCGTTGAGGCGGCCGGCGACGCGGGGAAGGACCTCAGCTACGAGGTTATCGTCAACGGTACCCTGAAGTTCAGGGATGCCGGCGTGATGTCGCTGTTCAAGTCGGAGAAACGGAGCATCGGTGCCCTGTCAAACGGTATACAGATAGACCGCTCCTTCGCATACGTGACGCGGGTGAAGGATATCCATCACAACGAGTACCTGGTGCCGCAGGACATCGCCGACAGGAAGGAGCTGAAGATAGGTGACGAGCTGCTGGTGAAGGTGCGTTTTGTGGCCAGTGACCATTTCGAGTACCTGGTGCTTGAGGATTACCTGCCCGCCGGCTTCGAGGTGGTAAACAAGAACGCCTACGACGGGTACCAGCCCTACGTGAAAGCGGAGCGCTGGGACAACAGGATGGTCTTCTTCTTCAACGGCCTGCAGAAGGGGCGTTACTACGAGATCGCCTATATCATCAGGGCGGAGCTTCCGGGCACCTTCAGCGTGAAACCATCGAGGATGGAGTGCATGTATGAACCCACCATTCAGGGCTGGGCGCCGCCGGGTTCCATCGATATTGAGAAGAAGGAATAGTCCCGGTATTATAACAACCGCCATTGTACTGCTGTGGCTCATCTCCCCGGTAAGCCTTTACGCTGCCGGGGATACGGTGCCGGTGCAGGTTCTCTCTAAGCATTACCGCCTCATCCGCGAAAAGGGTAACGGCCGGCTGGTGTGCACCTTCCCGCCGAAAAGCACACTGCATGACAGGGGGTCTGGGAGCAGCATTCCCGTCCGTAAGTTGTTGATGGAATTCCATGAAGGGTGGCATGTAACGATGGACGGCGTACCTGTATCTTTACCGGTACACTGCAGGGTGCGGGTCGCCGACGGGGACGGGGCATGTACACTACAGTTTGACGAAGAGAAGCGCACCTACCCGCTGCCGTTTACCCTTTCTGTGAAAGACAGAAATGACCCCGTTACAGTGGTTACCGAGAAGGCCAGGCGGTACGCCACCGACAGCGCCTGCGCGGAGTACGGCAAGAGGGGTGCAAAATACCGGGAGGCCCTGGCCGCGCTTGCACACGTGATACTTGCACGCACACGCTATATTGAAAACAATCACCCGGGGCATGAGTACAGGTTCTGCGATCTTACCCACTGCCAGGTCTACAGGGGAAGGACGGGAATGCCGGACCTCTTGACCGGTGACCGGTGGTTCATCGAGCACGGGGCGTTGCAGGGGCCGCTGCTGTTCCACTCCCGGTGCGGCGGGCATACCATGGACATGGGCGTGTTCGGGGCGGATGAGCCGGGCTTTGCCGGGGTGAAGGACATCCTTTACAGGACGGGCAGGGTGCTCTGCGTGAATGAAAATGCTGAATGGCAACGGGTGCTTGACGCGGGGCAGGTGCAAAACATTTTGCGTGAGGCGGGGCTTTCACGTCCTGCAGATAATGTGAAATATGATGCACGGGTACCGGCGGTGATGTTGAAGCAACATGACGGCTGGCTCAGGATGGCGCCGGAAACTTTCAGGCTGAAGATAAACAGGGTGAAGGGGTGGAATTTTATCAGGAGCAACAACTACCGGCTCGAGATGATTGACGGGGCTGACGGGCCGGCGCTGCGTTTCAGGGGGAAGGGGCTTGGCCATAACGTGGGGCTGTGCCAGCACGGGGCGCTGGCGCTGGCCGGGGCCGGGTATTCACGCTACGAGATACTGGAACACTATTACAGGGACATTCCCCTGGTTGCCCCGGGTGAGGGCATCGCGTGGTCGCCCTACCTGGCATTTATCGAATTTGACATGCGTACCGGGAAGGTGATACGTAAGAGCCACCCGGGGCTTTCGGGGCGGTGGGTGCCGCCCGGGTCACTGTGGAAGATCATCGTAACCCTGTACCTGCTGTCAGAGCGGCAGGACCTGGTGCAGGGATACCATTTTTCCTGCAGGGGGAACAGGCACGACGAGGCTGACCTGCCCCACAGGTGCTGGCTCCCGGAGGGTCACGGTGAGATGACCCTTTTCCCGGCGGTGTCACACTCGTGCAACATGTTCTTTGCCTCCCTTGCCAGGAAGATCTCGTACGATGATTTCAACCGGTTTTACGCCTCGTTCTGCAGACGGCTTGGTCTGCTGCATTACTTCCCTGTTATAAAAAAGAAAAGGGACTGGGCCCGTCGCTGCGCGGGACTTGATTTCCAGGTGAGCCTGCGGGTTGAAGACCTGGTGAAGGTGGCCATGCTGGTAAGCGGGGAGAGTAGCGAAAACGAGGAAGTGAACCGGCTGAGACGAAAGATCTACCCCGAGGGGCTTGCCATGCTGCGGCGGGCACTTGCCCGGACCTTTACCATGGGGACGGCGGCACTGCCGGTGCATCCTTCGGGGCCCGAATGTAACTGGGAGACCCCCGTTCGGTTGACCAGTGAGATGCGGCAGCAGCCGGTTGATGCCGGCCTGTGGGGGAAGACCTCAACCGTGATTGACGGTACCAACCTTCCCCTGGGCTACGGCATGTTTTTGGGAGGCAGGGATGACCGCGGGATCCTGGTGATACTGCGGAAGGGCAACGGCCATCTTGCGGCGCAGTGGGGGCGGTTGATTCTTGATGACAGGCTGGGTGAGTGAGTGACGAGTGGATGATGGTTGATAGTCGATGGTGGATAGTGATTGGTGATTAGTCGGTGGGTTGTTAATATGATCATTTTTTATCTGGATGTTAAAATATGAAAAAGATTCTGTGTAATGTATTCTTCCTTATAATAGTATTTATACCCTGCATGGGTGATGCGGCCTTCATGTT
>CAYFSO010000037.1:0-24761 GCA_964345775.1 uncultured Leptospiraceae bacterium
TCGTGTACGGGATTTAACGCTGCCCGGGGGTTTGGGTGGGCAAAGGGGTCAGAGCCATATATCATTCAATGTACCCCTGAAGCGATTAAAATGTTAATACCGTTAGTATAAACACAATACCAGAGCTATTAAACCAGTTGTACAACAAATTTCGGAATTTGCACCCATACACAGCCTCATAAACCTAAAAAAAGCAGGAGTAATTAGTGAAGAATCAGGATGATTGCTGGATAACAAGCAAGGTGGCGGTAATTCCCTTGGCATTAACCTGGTCACAATGCTGGCAGAAAAACAATTAAAAGGTAGCATACAGATATACAATAGTGAAGGAGCCGTTTATAATATCTCTTTTCCTGTTTGAGATTGTACATAGTTATAAAATATACCTGTCTCTAAGATGATCTTTAAATGGTTCAGCACTAATGGCTTTCCCTGCGGCATCCACTACAAGTTCTTCAAATGAAAGCAAACTTCCATTTTTGTATATCCTGTTTTCCAGCCAGGTGACAATATCAGTAAAGTTTCCCTGACTTATATCTTCAAGCATGTTGCCGTTTTCTTGCTGTAGCTTGTAAAAAAGCTGTGACGCGAGAACTGCACCAAGGCTGTAACAGGGAAAATACCCGAATGCACCATGGGCCCAGTGAATATCCTGAAGACACCCCAGTGCGTCAGATGGAGGATCAATTCCGAGGTATTTGTGCATTCCATCATTCCATGCGTCAGGTATATCATTGACCTTGAGTTTATCATCCAGCAGCAGTTTTTCCAGATCGTATCTCAATATCACATGTAACGGGTATGTAACTTCATCTGCTTCTATTCGGATGAATCCAGGATACACATGCCTGATTATACCATACACATTGTCAAACAAAAGCTCTTCGGAGTCACCAAATATTTCCTTCATAACAGGTGTTATGAACTGAATGAATTCCGGGGTCAGAGCCACCATCTTTTCCATAAAAAGGGACATGGCCTCGTGCACCACCATACCCCTTGCAAATCCTGCTGGTTGCAGGCGCCATTCCAATGGCCGATTCAGTTCATAAAGGGCATGTCCGGTTTCATGTATAGTGGCGGTAAGGGCAAAAAGTGGATCATTCTCCCTGTAGGCGGTTGTTATCCGTGCGTCAAGAGGGTGCCCTGTCGTAAAAGGATGGGCGCTCATATCGATTCGCCCCCTGTTGAAATCAAATCCCATGATCTTCATGATGTGTTGTGAAAGCTCTTTTTGCTTTTCCTCATTGTATCCGTTTGTAAATGGTAAATTGTTACCTGTTCCAGCTTGCGTTTCCTGTACCTGGACAAGAAATCCGGGTAAAAAATCCTTCAAACTGTCAAAAACTGTATCGATCGTGAGTGTAGTAAGTCCAGGTTGAAACTGGTCAACCAGGGCATTATAAGGAGTTGTATCCAGTGCTTCAGCCTTAAGCCCGGCAGATTCACGGGTTAATTCGATTATCTTAACCAGGTGGGGGACGAAAATGCTGAAATCATCCTCACTTCTGGCATTTCGCCATGCCATTTCCGCCCTGGATGTGGTAAGGGTCAGAGCCTCTACCAGTTTTCCAGGGAGGGCGGCTGCATGGATCCATTCACGCCTGGCTTCGCGGAGATTGGCCTGCTGCCACTCTGTAAGATCATCCTTCTCAGATGCAGCCTTTTCAAGCAGTTCTCCCCAGTCAGGACGGGTCAGCAGTTCATGTGCTTTACCACTGAGCCATGCCAGCTGTTCGGCGCGGGCTTCCACAGAACCAGGGGCCATGTATACTTCCTGGTCCCACGAGAGGGCTTCCATTATCTCGCCGAGGAGTGATATTTCCCTGAAACGGTTTTCTATAGTTTCATAAGCTGTAGATGTCATAAAGCTAACCTCATAATTTTTATGGCTGCCGGTTTTAACCTGGTTAAAGGGGGTCAGAGCCCTCCTACATAAATACAGGGGTCAGAGCCTCAAAAGCCTCAAAAAGTCATAAGAACATCAAAAGAACCAACATAGAGCCACAGGTGTGAATCGATTGATCTTAAAGCTGAAAAGTATATACCGCAGACAACGTCACCCCCGTAAATATGATTATGCGCTTCATACTCATTATTCTCAGACTTATCATTTATCATGTAGAAATACTGGTACCTGTCACCCAGGTTGATAGAGGTGGATGCAGAAGCAATGTACCATGCAAGCGTAATGGTTCCATTTCCTCCATAAGCGGTAGAAAGTGTTTCCTGATCACCATAGTTATCTGAACTTGAAGAGTTTTTCCCTCTTGCATAAATACCTGATGCATTTGCGAGAAGGTAAAAATTTCCTGTTCTTCACTGGTTGTAGAAAGCTCCCATTCATATCCCATTAACTTTATACCGGCAAAAAGTTTTATAAGGCTTGCAAGCCTGTAATTGAGAACCAGGTCTGAGTCAAAACGGTCAATTTTTTCACCGGATTGATGAGGGTATTCTATTTCATAATGCCCGTAAAGAAATACACCTGATACGCTACACCTCTCGGAAATCCCAAAAGAAAAAAGTAGGCCATATAAGAGCGAAGAGTCATCTCCTGACTCTCCACCTTTAACTGCATCAATCTTCCACCATGAATACCAGGTTGCTGCACCAATACTGAGATCGGAAGCATGTGCCAGTGTTACCGGTATAATTCCCGTTACCAGGATAGCGCTAATTATTAGCATGATACCAGTTTTTTTCATTTTAATCTCCAACTATATCAAATAATATAATCAGAAGAATACCGACGCCGAAAGGAAAAAGCCCCAGAAGAACTCAAGCCGCTTGAACTCCATGTCTACCCTGTCTCCCTGGTTTACAGTTGCCTGTGCATCAGCCATTGTATCAAAATATGTTATATCCTTTTCCAGCTTAACCTGAGACATGGTCAGCCATGAATAATACATGCCGTAGTCGACACCACCCTCGATTTTCATATGCTTCAAAATGTATTGCAGGGTTATTGAACCGGAGCTTGAAACATTGAAATTATCAAAAGAGAATGGCTTGATCTCCTTTGACTTAAAATAATCAGATTGGGCGCTGTACCCACCAAGGCCTGAGAGGCTGAGGGGAGTATACGTGGTCATGTACAGGTCACCCCATACGGGGAACCTGCTCTTTAAGCCGATGAAAATATCCACGTACCTGTTATTGGTATACATGAAGACTTCACCGGAGCTTCCCATGGTTGTCACTGTTAATTCTGTAGGTGCCTCGTATTGCACGTATTTACCACCAAGTTCTGTTGTGAGATAGTCACCAATGAATGCAAGCTTGAGTGTATACTGGCTGTAACGGGTATACCATGATATCTTATCTCCAGGCGAAAGGGTTATCATGTCGCCAGATTTGGGGTAGTAATATATATCGGTAGTAGTGCCATCGTAATCCTTATACCCCTTTGAGGTGATGGTGCTTTTAAACTCCCTTAAAACCACGTCACCCTGCAACGCAATATTTCCGAACTGCAGGCCGCTGAGAAGTTTTAATTCCTGTGCACGGTCATCTTCTTCTGCCTGCAGGTCTTCACTGCTGTTATACTCAGTTGGCAGGGATAGCCTGTCCGAAAGATAATCCATTCCCAGGCTGAGGATTGAGATATTGGTTTTAAGCCCGTATTTTTTTACGATGAAAGGAGATGCATTGTGAGTGTAGTCAAGTCCCATGGAAGAAGAGCTGCCAAACAGCGACATGTAGTCACTCATGCTCATCATTTTCCAGCGGTAATACCCGTAACCGCCGTAAGCATATATCAGCGATGAAGTTTCAGGGTTGAGATCGCTGGTTTTATCAGTTTTGGCAAAGACATAAGAGACATTGATTATAAAGATACACGTTACAATGGTGAGACAAAAGAAAGATAATTGCCTCATATTATTGCTCCTGAAATAAATATGTTAATATTGATAAGCAATGAATACTTCCGGTGAGTATTCAGAATATGATAATATAAATTGTATTATGTCAAGTCATTCATTTTGTATTCTGCACAGAATCACATAATCATGATAATGAGTTCCGCACTATACATTCAACTCATGTATTAAATGCAAATGTGTATAAAAAAAACATTGATAAATTATATCTACATATCATGATCTTTATTTAAAATTATAAACTCTTGTGAGGTTTTTAATTATGAATAAAATAATGATCTGCTTATTCATTAGTGTAATACCTTTTCTTTTGTTTTCATGTAAGGAAGAAGAAAAGTATTCAAATCAAAAAGCGTATTATTCCCATTCCATAGAAAATCGCTCAGCCCTCGTGTTATATGACGATACAAATGTCTGGGATAAACCAGAAAATGGTACAGTAATTGGTAAGATCAACAAGAATGAACTTGTCCAGGTTCTTGAAAAAACAGATAAAGAATATGGTTTATTAAACGGGAAAATGCACAAGTATCATTCTGATATTTATAAAGAAAACAATGAATTTTCATGGGTGCATTTTCATCCATGGTACAGGGTTGTAATGAAAGGCAACAAAACTGGATGGATATTCGGTCAATACCTTGGAATAAATATAAACTACGGCTTCAATGAAAAATATTTTCACGAGGATGTGAAGAAATTTAACATGAAGTTTTTTGATATATTACCAGACAATAGTGATGAAAGACTCTGGTTGATACAGTGTCATCCAGAAAATGAGATGGATACTGTAGCAGCGATAATAAGGCTGGTTGTATCAAGTAGTACTGAAAATAAAATCATCGAAGACTTGAAAATTACCCATGATGAGTATATTAAAGATATCAATATTATACGGGGGAGGTCCCTTGTATCTCCAATGATGGTAATTGAATACTTCTGGCAGGCAGAAACTGATATAGCCAGGGGTAAAAATACCTATATATACTCATATATAGATAATCAAATTACCAGGGTGTTTACAGGTAGTACATATGTATATAATCCCCATGGGAAAGAATGGTCAACTGCCGAATTGCTTATCAAGTTTGATTCAAAAGGTATCCCGGTTATCCATCAAAGAAGGATTGGTATAACCGGGACATTTGAAGAAAACAGTGAATATCCTTCAATGAAATATACCGTTGAAATACACAAATGGTATCCATCTGAAAAGTCATTTCTTCTGGAAAGCAAAAATACACTACCAGTGATTGCGACGGTTCGTAAGAAGGGAGTTAAAACCAGGAAAGATCCTGCAGATGAAAAGAGTATTCAAAGTACAAGTATCACCAGGGGGGATAAGTTATCAGTTATCAATGTATTCAACATTCAGGATGATGGATATTTCAAAAATAATAAAGGATTCTGGGTGCAAGTGAAAAATGATACAGGGAATTACTGGATACATTCAAAGGATCTTGATTTTCAACAGGATCATGCGGGTCACCTGTTGCATAGCAAAGATCCCCTTTCTAAAAATTACTTGAAAATTGAAACGAACTGAAGGAATACAAATCAATCTCAAAATACAAGGATCCCCTTTTCCCCTTTTGGAGGTCAACTCACGTTGGGGAAAAGGTAAAGTTAGTTGTTGCCGTTACAAGATAACTTCAGGTAATATTTCTACTATCCATGTACGATTGTATTATGAACAGTATTCTACTTAATCTCGGTATACACCGCCTTGCTCTTTTTGTTATCTGAATCTTCACCTTCAGGAGGGAACACCTGGAATAGCAGGTTGTTCTGGTAAACAGTAATTCCCGGGAAGATGTTCTCTATCTTGCTGGTAATTGCGTCAGCTTCCACTTTCAGCACTGCCTCTGACTTGTCGTACAGAGTGCTTCTGTACTTGATAACCGGGACCAGGTCTTCCTGTACAAACACCCCTGAAATGGTATAGATCTTTGGTTTTGATTCAATGGATGTGATCTCGATGGGGAATTCGTGCCTGCTGTCGATCTTTTCCTTAAGCTTTTGCTGGTAATTCAGTATTTCTTTTTCCTGCGGATAAAAGGCAAATGGTGAAGGTTTCAGGTACCTTTTGATATTTGATAACCACAGCAATGCCATAATGGTATGGCCTTTCTGGTCAAGAAGTTTTGCCCTTTTGTAAAGATCAAGGGCTGTCTGGTTTAACAGGCTGTAGGCCCCTATCCTGAAAGCGTATAGTTCCCAGTTGTCTTCGGGCTTTACGTACACGATGGTGACATGGTACTTGTTGTGTTCATGGGTAAATGAGTATATAGAAAAGATGTTCTCAGTGAACATGGCGGGAAATCTGATCTCATAGCCTATGGTATACTTTTTCGGTATGCTGAATGATTTTTCGGATGTTGTTTCCTTTACCTTTACATGATAGTTTTTTACAAGAGTGCGTTTTGCCTCACCGAGTATCTTTCCATAATTTTTGTAAAAATCTTCGAACACCTTTTTCCCATGAGCTTTTGCCGGCTCAATTGACATGTCATACATGATGGAAGGATTGTTCTTTTCTATGCTTGTAAAAAGCTTGTCGTTGAGTTGCTTGATGTTTTTGAGTTGTGATGATTCAAAGCCTGTGTTTGCATCAATTGAATAATTATCTTCTATATCTTCGGTTAATGCTGGTGAAATTCCCAGGTACATGATTGCCGCAAGCAGCAAGATAAAAGTTACAAGGTGTCTCATATTGTATTCCCTCATATACGGTTATAATTGTGGAGAATAATACATACCGCCTTTATAATTACAAGAATAATTAGCGTATATGCCTTCTTCTCTTTTTATTGTAACATAATTTATATGTTGATAGTATAAAAATATACTATTTTGCTAAAGGATAGGTCCATCGAACCAGGAATACACGTACAACCGGTAGATTTCTCGTCCGTTCATTTCTACGATGAATTGTTCCAGAGCGGCTTCTGGGGCTATTTCAAGACACACATGGAGCGTGATGCCCGCGCTTTCCTGGTGAATTATGGTTCAAGCCGGTTCCCGCTGGTGATGATCGAACGCAGGATCGGTGGTGAGTTCGTCTACGTGTACTGTCCACGGGCACCGCAGGTATCTCTCCCGGAAGAGGAGCAGGGGCCTTTCATGGAAGCCCTCGCGCGGCAATTACAACCCTATCTTCCAGGCAGTACAGTGTTTGTCCGGTTTGACACTGTATGGCAGAATCCATACGATACTACGAAAAATTACAGTGATAAGGGACACTGGCTCGGTCCTCCAAGGCATGAAGTCCGCGAGATACGAATGAATTATTTTACCCGGGGAAAAAATCTCCGGAAATCACCTGATGACCTAATGCCGCCTGATACCGTTGAGATCCAGTTACAGAAGGACGAGGATGCCCTGTTCATGGATATGCGTCAGAACACAAGAAACTGCATTCGCCGTTCATGGCGAAAAGGAGTTACGGTGCAGGATGCGCCTTTGAAGTATTTGCCTGACTGGTACAGGCTATACCGGGATACCGCCTTACGCAAAGGGTTTGAATCAGAAGGCATTGATTATTTCCAGAACCTTTTCCAGTCAGCAGACCAGTTCATGGAAAAAGCCGGTGACCAGGGCATGGTCCCGTCCTTCCATCTCCTCATTGCTACCACGGGAAGGCAGGTACTTGCGGGGATGATACTGGGGCTATATGGTAACATGGCGTACTACCTTTTCGCAGGTTCTTCCCTCCATTGGAACGATCTTATGCCCAATTACCTGTTGCAATGGGAAGCCATTAAAATGGCTCGTGATGCCAGGTGCCGGACGTATGATCTGTTCGGTATA
This sequence comes from uncultured Leptospiraceae bacterium, assembly GCA_964345775.1. Taxonomy (GTDB): domain Bacteria; phylum Spirochaetota; class UBA4802; order UBA4802; family UB4802; genus M55B154. Next base: position 7,695 of record CAYFSO010000037.1, read on the forward strand.
CCGCCCAATGATGATCCCACACATCCCCAGCACGGACTGTATACCTTCAAGAAAGGTTTTGGAGGCAGGATTGTACATAACAGGGGTTGCTGGGATTATCCAGTCGATGAACACGTATACCAGGTGCTGAGAAACATAAAGGCTGCGGTATAGACTCCCTGGTGTTTTCTCCACTGATTGTTGCCTGAACCCGCTAAATGTACTACACTGTATATGGATAACAGTGGATAAAGAAAAGTCAAGATGAAACTAAACCTCATTGAAAATGCTCTCGGCAAGCTGTTCAGGGAGTCATACCGGGTCCCCATTGATGATTCAAGTCGAATTGTCATAATGAGTGATCTCCACCTGGGGGATGGCAGCAAAAGTGACGCATTCCTGATGAATTCCCACCTGGTTGAAAAAGTGCTGCGTGACTATTACCTGCAGAAAGAGTTTACGCTGATATTGAACGGCGATATAGAGGAACTTCATCGTTTCGACCTTGATCCCATCATGAAGCGATGGGAACACGTGTACCAGCTGTTCAACAGTTTTGCCCAATGCTGCGGCCTTTACAAGTTGATCGGAAATCATGATTATACACTTCACTACAGGAAGATGCCCGAACTTGACGGGCACCTGCTGCATGGTCTAAGGCTGGAATACCCTGGGAATACCATATTCGTGTATCACGGACACCAGGCTACCAGGTTTACCGAAAAAGCAAACAGGGTAGCGCGTTTCATTCTCCGTTACCTGGCGAATCCATTGAGAATAAAAGCAAGTTCCGCGGCGCGCAATCCCGAGAAGAGAATTAAAGTGGAAAAGCGCGCGTACGAGTTTTCCCGTTCGCGGAAGATAGTGTCAATCATCGGCCACACCCACCGCCCACTCTTCGAATCACTTTCAAAAACTGATTCACTGAAGTTCAAGATCGAACAGCTGATCCGTGAATATGCACGATCAGATGACGAAGAAAAGAAAGACATTGAGGAGAGGATACGTTCGTACCGCCAGGAGCTTGCAAGGCTTCAGTTGGAAAACAGGCGAAAAGGTGATATAACCGGTCTTTATGATTCACTGATACTTGTCCCATCGCTGTTTAACAGCGGATGCGGTATAAAGCGTGGAGGAGTTACCACCCTTGAGATAGAGAATGGCAATATATCCCTTGTCTACTGGTTTAACAGCAACATCAGTCAAAAATACCTGTACCATACAGGGGAAAAACCTGTACAACTTAACGACTCAGCCTATTATCGTACCGTTTTGAAAAGTGACGGGCTTGATTATATCTTTTCAAGGGTTAAATTGCTTTCGTAATTTGTACCTTTTTTTAATCGCCGATCTCAACCGTTCCCCGTCCTTCAAGAACGTAGAAGGCCACGTCAACAGGCGTGATATGTCTTTTCAGGGACTGGCCGGGTTTAAGTTGAATAACGGTAACCATGGCGTCTTCGGTATTGTAAAGATTGCGGGCGTCAACGTTATGTGCGTTTTCCATAACGGGTGTTTCGTCAAGTTTCTTTATGATCATATAAACCTCTCGTATTATATTAGTAAGGAGTACTAACAATATGCTGAAAAACCTTGAAGGCGTCAAGAAATGCATGACTGGAACCTGACACCAAAAGAAGCGGTACAACTGCAACGCCAGATTGCAGGGAATATTATCACAAGTGGCCAGCCTGAAAAACTGGATCTTGTAGCGGGTATCGACATCTCAATGAAGCTTTTCGGCAAGACCGGTTACGCGGCGGTAATAGTATTCTCATACCCGGAACTGGAAGTAGTGGAGGAAGCATATGCGCGTGCTCCAATACATTTCCCGTATGTACCCGGTCTTCTCAGCTTTAGAGAAGGACCACTTGTTGAAAGCGCGTTCGTAAAACTCAAGTCCCGTCCCGACCTGCTCATCTTCGATGGACACGGGATCGCGCATCCACGTGGAACGGGTATTGCGTCACACATGGGATTGAAGCTGAACATTCCTTCCATAGGTTGTGCCAAGTCAAGGCTTTGCGGTGAATACATGGAACCGGCACCGGCCAGGGGCTCATCATCAGCATTGCAGGACGGGAAAGGCAGGCAGATAGGCGTGGTTCTGCGTACACGGGAAAACGTGAAGCCGGTATTCGTCTCACCGGGTCACCTGGTGGGGATGGAAGAATCCGCCCATATCATCATGTCATGTACCGGGAAATACCGTATCCCCATCCCCACAAGGGAGGCCCATAGCCGCGTGGGAGCCTGCAGGAAAAGAATGGAAGGGTTTCAATAAGAAATATTATACACTGATTTGTGTTGCGGTAACAGGTTGTATTTGTATGTTAAACATAACAGAGTTAACTATTTTATTAACGAAGAAATACATAAGGACAACAAATTAGTACAAAATATAAACTATTTTTCTTGACATTTTGACCTGTAAGCATTTAAGTTTTAGCTAAAATTTTATAGGAGGTTGTACATGCATCAAAAAACAAACTTGATGTTCATGTGTATCATGGTTTTCATTCTTGCTTCTTCAGGCATTGCAGGGGCAACGGAACAGCGGCTGAAAGGTATGGGATTGGAGGCTAATGATGACCGCTTGATGGATGGAACATACTGGATGATACAGCGGGACGAGGCATACGCTACTACCGTTAATCCCAGTCATTTTACCCAGTTTAAGAGCCGGGCAAACGTACGGCCCAGTGAGGATCAGGGGTTTATGCTGGTAGCGCCAACAAAAGAATCCAGGTTTTATATCGATAACCAGGGAAGCCCGATAAGCCTTGGTTTCGGGTATGACATGGGTAACTTGGACATAGGCATGCTTGCCAGGTACACCATGACAAAAGATGGTGAATCAGGTATGGCTTGGGACAAAGAAAAAGAGCAGATTGCTGATCTTGTGCTTGGTGCAACACAGGTGTTGAACGCATCCAGCGATATTGACTTTACCATAAGGTATAGAAAATCAATAATCGAGTTCGAGGATGCAACATATGGCAAGATTGAATCTGATAATATTGGTGGTATTTTCGCATCGGCACGATACAACTTGGCACTGACAGAGATTCAGAAGCTGCACGTGTACGCTGCTGCCGGGTACAATGACGAATCCTTGAAATCTAAAGATTCTGATGGAACGGGAGATAAAAAAACCAAAAATATAGCCATTGGCGTATCCGACGAATTGGCCCTCTCAAAAAATTCTCTTGCATATCTCGGGCTTATCAACAATTATCATATGTACAGAAATAGAATTCCTGTTTCTACTAATGGGAAGGAAAAACAGTTTATTTCAAAACTTGCGTTTGGTATTGAAGGGCAGTTGACTGATTACCTCGCGGGTAGATTCGGTGCCAATAAAGAGATATATAAGATGGATAAAGATGAGTCATTGTCAGCAGATATCAACGATGATGGTGCAGCACAGGATTCAGATACAACAATAGGGATGACCTTGACTGTTGGTAATTTTATCCTTGACTGGAATCTGAATACACTTCTTTTTGATAACGGACCAGAGTTTATCAGTGGATCTGGTGCTAGTGGTGCTGGTGCTGTTCCATGGTCAACAGATTTTTCTGCGACGTACGTATTTGATATCGAAAGTTTATAATGACGCAGTAATGAACAAGAACAGAAAAAGCATATCAACCATAACCAGGATCCCTTTTATTCAAAACGGGATCCTGGTTGTTTGTTTTCTGGCATTAGTGTTGCCTGCCGGTGGCTGCGGTTTTTCCGGCCCCATGGTTCGTGACGCGGTGGTGGTTCCGGGTAATGGTGTGCTGGCAACAACCGTAATTGACGGAAAAACCCATGTGGTGAAATACGCGGATGGTCGGGTTGAACAGGTGCGGGGGCTTGACGCGCTGAGCGGTAAAACCATCAGTTTAATGCGACCCGTTGATGGAAATACCATTGCTCTTGTAACCGAAGATGATGGTATTTTCGTGTTTTCAAGAGATACAGGCGATCTCATGCACATACCGGTAAGAGACGGTTACCTGGCAAGTGATAGAATTCGGGATGTGTATTATTCAGAAAACGATGATTCAGGCATTCTGTTTGTCGTATATGCCGCTGCCGTTGGCGCCGGTTTTACTGAATGCCGCACAAATGACGGGTTCCAGTCGGTAAAATGTAAAACGTTTACAAAGTTAAACTCTGACCTGAAATCTGATTTTGTGCACCAGGTAGAGAAAGATGCCCGGGATAACCTGTGGATACGATACGCGCCGCATCGCCTTTCAGGCGTGTCCCGTGTAAACCGAAACGGGAAATGGGATCATTTTACAAAATATAATTCTGAGTTAGGGGATAATTCTGTATCTCTGGTAAAGGCAGAAAAGCCCGGTGAGGGGCTTGAAGATGATCGTGTCTGGTTTGTCTCCAAGGCCGGGATATCCTCACTTCAGTATACACTGGATGACGATGAAGAGGGTAAAGATACGTACCGGGAAAAATGGAAGCTGTATGGTGAAAAGCAGGCGGTTGTGAACAAGCTTGTTCGGGCAATAGGTGTACAATCATGGTTTACCGACGCCATTACCGATGTGTCAGATATTATAATATCTTCAAATTCTGTATTATTTGTAGGACAGGAGGCACTGTTCAGCTTTGATGGTACTGATATAAACAGGTTTATTCCGGAAGATGTGGGTGGGCTTGACGACATACGCATACATAAAGTTATTCCAAGAGAAAATCATTATATAGTGATGATGATCTCTCATCATGATCCGGCAAAAACAATACGTTCTGTTATGATCTTTAACTATAAGGACAGAACCTGGCATCGGCTGGATTACTGGGGATTTGCCAAAACATATCCCGATAATATTTCCTTTTTACCTGTTGACCTTGAAGAGGATATTGTTATATTGATGTACAAAAACGCGGAACCTGTTTTCGCGCAACTAAAATACAGCAATTTCAACCTTGTGCCGATAGGCGTGGATTTAAAGAGCATAGCTGAAAATAATAAGTAGTGAACTCATCCTTATCCCTTCTCTTTTAATTATCTTATTTAGCGGGTATAAATCCTGTTTTCGGCAGGGTTATTAATTTCCTTGACGTATAGCAGGTAATACCACATATATAAAACTGCCATCATAACTGGTGTACTGCTGAATAACGCCGCACGCCAATGTCGTGTGGCGTCTGCATGATTATCAATACTCAATGGAGACGCAATCGTGAGCAGAACTGTAATAGCCGGTTTCGGTTCGGCCGGATACGCGGCACTCGTTACCATTAAGCGAAACAACCCTAAGGCCGAGTTAGTGATAGTGGATCCCAAGGAGCATGACCTTGTGCATCCGTGCGGTCTTCCCTATGCACTGGAAGAGATTGTAAGCGATGACAGCCTGCAGCAGAACATAAACCTGCCCCGAATGGGCGTGGAAAAGATCCCTGCCCATGCCACCGAAATAGATCCCGATGCAAAACAGCTAAGCTGGTCTGACGGGCAGGATGAGAATTCCATATCATACGATAACCTGCTTATCTGCACAGGCTCTCTGCCCTTCGTCCCCCCCATTGAAGGGATATCTCAATTCATCAATAAGGGGGTATATACACTTACGTCAGTTCTGGAGCTGCGGCTGCTGAAAGAAGCAGTCAAAAGCAGTGAGCGGGCAGTGGTGATCGGTGCAGGTGCTATTGGCCTGGAAAGCGCAGTTGCCCTGAAAACAATGGGCCTGCAGACCACCGTCATAGAGATGCAAAATACGGTGCTTCCCGGTGTGCTGGATACAGACATGGCAAAGCCGGTGCAACTGTACCTTGATGAGCTTGGGATAGAAGTGATCAGGAGTACCACGGTGGACGCCGTTGAAGGCAGCGACCGCGTCAATACTGTTGTTGCCGGGGATATGCGGATCGGCGCAGACATGGTTGTTCTTGCCTCAGGCTTCAGACCCAATACCGCATGGCTTGAAGGATTGTCCCTTGATATGGACAGGATGGGTGGTATACAGGTAAATGACAGGCTTGAAACCGGCCTGCCAGGGGTGTACGCCGCAGGCGACTGCATCTCGTCATGGTCCATAATCGACAGGGAGCCGGTTGGTGCAAAACTGGCAACCTCGGCGTATAAGCAGGGGATTGTTGCGGGTACCGGCATGTCAGGGGGGAAGGGTGAATACCTGGGAACCGCGGGTACATTTGTGACGAAGGTGGGACAGCTTGAAGTGGCCGGAACCGGGTTTACCATGGAAACGGCAAAGGCGCGGGGCTTTAAGCCGGTGCAGGGAAAGATCACGTCCTGCATACTTCCTGAATATTTTCCAGGTGGTAACGATATAACTGTAAAGATAGTGTGTGACAATGATTCCGGGGTTGTGCTGGGTGGACAGGCGGTTGGTACATCCGGGGCAGCAGAAAGGATCAATATAATCAGTATGGCAATAGAATACGGCACCAGTATTCACGGGCTGGGCAGGCTGGAAATGGCATACTGTCCGCCGGTAAGTGAAGTTAACGATCCGCTGATGCGTGCAGTTGAATTTGCCATAAGGAGAATGAAATAAATGAAGAAGACGTCCCTTTACGATCAGCATGTTGCACTTGGTGCCAGGATGGTTGAATTTGCCGGCTGGGAAATGCCGGTAATGTATGGATCCATCGTGCAGGAGCATCTTGATACCCGTTCCAACGCGGGTCTTTTTGACGTGTCCCACATGGGAGAGATCATTGTCCGGGGGCCCGATGCGGAGGACTTTCTTGAAAGCATAATCCCCACCAGCCTTGATAAGCTGTATCCGGGGAAAAGCATGTATTCCTGTTTGCCCAACCAGAAGGGCGGGGTGGTTGATGACCTTTTCGTGTTCATGCGTGATGAACACGACTACTACCTGGTGGTGAACGCGGGTACCCGGGAGAAGGACCTCCACTGGATGCAAAGTCACCAGAAAGGTAACGTGGAGATCATTGACGTTTCAGACCAGACATCGAAGATAGACCTGCAGGGACCGAAAGCCAGAGATATTTGCCTGAAAGTACTGCAGTCTGACAGCGTTGGCAACCTGGAACGGTTCCATTTCACATACGTGCTGTATAACGATACGGAGGTAATGATCTCCCAGACCGGGTATACCGGGGAGTTCGGATACGAGATATATATAGATAACAGCCAGGCGGTAAACCTCTGGCAGGATCTTATGGATGCGGGTAAGGAATTCAACATATCGCCGGTTGGCCTTGGTGCCCGTGACACCCTGAGGCTGGAAGCATGTTACTCCCTGTACGGCCATGAACTGAATGATGATATTTCACCGGTTGAAGCAGGCCTTGGCTGGCTTGTCAATTCTGAAAAGGATTACCCCGGCAGTGAAATAATCAAAAAGCAGAAAGAAGAGGGGGCACCACGAAAACTGGTATGCCTTGAATTGCAGGGGAAGGGGATCCCCCGGGAGGAGTGCAGGGTAGAGAGTGCCGGAAAGGATACAGGCCATGTCACAAGCGGCGGGCACTCTCCCACCTTTAAAAAGGGTATCGCGATGGCCCTGGTTGAAAAGGGTGCGGTGAAAATTGATGACGTCGTGGATATAGTGATCCGTAAAAAACGAATACCGGCCCGGGTTGTAAAACGGCCGTTTTACCGGTATAATGCGTAACTCAATATAGTTCTATGAACAACCTCTCATTCCGGCTAACGTGCCGTAATGACATGGGGTATGTTGATTAATGAAATAAATTTAAATGTATACAGAAAAACAAGGAGGAGCATAAATGAGTGCAATACCTGAAGACCTGAAATACACAAAAACACACGAGTGGGTCAGAACAGACGAGGATGTTCTCAATGCAACATGTGGTATTACCGACCATGCCCAGGAGATGCTGACGGATATCGTGTTCGTTGAATTGCCTGAGGAAGACATGGAGGTGAAGGCCGGTGAACAGGTTGCCGTTGTGGAATCGGTAAAGGCGGTGTCCGACGTGTATTCACCGGTTTCTGGTCGAATAGTAGAAGTGAATACTGAACTTGAAGACAGTCCTGAAAGCGTGAACACGGATCCCTGCGGGGAAGGTTGGATATTTAAGATGGAGATAAAGGACACCACTGAAGTTGACCAGCTGATGGACGCGGCAGCATATAACGAACACGTTGAGTCCGGGGACTGAACATGAGTTTCGTATTACATACACCTGAAAACATTAAGGACATGCTTGAAACCATCGGTGTATCCAGCATTGATGAGCTTTTCGCCGATATACCCGAAGGCATGCGGCTTGAAGGTCTTCTTGACCTGACGCGGCCACTTGCCGAATCACGTGCATGGCGTCACCTGGCAGACCTTGCCGCAAAGAACAGCGAACCCCCGTCCTTCCTGGGGGCGGGTGCCTATAATCATTACGTGCCCGCGGCGGTGGATCACCTGGCATCACGGTCGGAATTCTATACGGCGTATACACCCTACCAGGCGGAGGTGAGCCAGGGAACGTTGACGGCCATATTCGAGTTCCAGAGCATGATATGCACCCTTACGGGAATGGACCTGGCCAACGCCAGCATGTACGACGGCGCCACCGCCCTTGCGGAGTCGGTGCTCATGTCGGTGCGTATCGGGAAAAAGAAGAAGTTCGTGGTGAGCGAAACCGTCCACCCCCATTACCGGCAGGTGCTCAAGACATACGCGTGGGCAAATGACCTTGAGATAACAGAGGTGCCAACATCAGGCGGAGTGTCCGACCTGAACGGGATCAAGCAGGTTCTTTCCGACGAGGTGGGCGCGGTGATCATACAGAACCCCGGCTTTTTCGGCTGCATCGAGGACGTGAAAGCATGCGCGGATGCCGCCCATGAAAAGGATGCCCATTGCATCGTGGTGGTGACCGAGGCCATGAGCCTTGGCCTGCTCACACCGCCGGGAGAGCAGGGGGCCGATATAGTGTGCGGCGAGGGCCAGTCTTTCGGGAACCCAGTAGGGTTTGGCGGCCCCATGCTTGGTATCATGGCCGCCGGAAAGAAGTTCATGCGCAGAATGCCCGGCAGGCTGATCGGAAAGACGGTGGACGAGGACGGGAACGAAGCATACGTGATGACACTGCAGACACGGGAACAGCACATCAGGCGTGACCGTGCAACGTCCAATATATGCACCAACGAGGGACTGTGCGCGCTGCGGGCAGCCATATATCTCAGCCTGGTGGGGAACCGGCTGTATGACCTTGCGAAACTGAACCACACTGCCGCAAGCTACCTGATGGCCCGACTGACAGACGAGGGGTATGCCCGTGTGTTCGATATGCCTTTTTTCAACGAGTTTGTTATTCGGCTTGGTAATGCCCGTGATATCGTCTGGCGCATGGAACAGGAGGGATTTCTCATGGGGCTTACCCTTGAGCAGTACTATCCCGAAATGAAGGACTGCGTGCTGATGGCAGTGACAGAGTGTACTTCGAAAGAGGATATCGACAACCTGGTATCCACATTGAAAAATACGGTATAAAAAGAAGGAACGCAATGAGTACCATTTTTGAAAAAAGCCAGCCCGGAAAGAACAGGTACCGTATCCCCTCATGGGACGGTGATACGTATGATACCATACCCGGGAATATGTGTCGGAAAAACCTTGACCTGCCCGATGTAGGTGAGGTGGACGTTGTTCGTCATTATACTGAACTTTCGCGTATGAACTTCGGTGTAGATACCGGCATGTACCCGCTGGGAAGTTGTACCATGAAGCACAATCCCAAGATCAACGACCGGGTGGCCTCGTTGAACGGTTTTACCGATCAGCATCCGCTGGCAGGAGACAGCCTTTCAGAGGGGTCACTTGAGATCATGTACGAACTTGGCCAGATGCTCTGCGAAATAACCGGCATGTCCGCGTATTCACTTATGCCGTCGGCCGGTGCCCACGGCGAGCTTGCCAGCGTTATGATCATACGAAAGTACTTCGAGAAGAAGGGTGAAAAGAGGAGTACCATTATCATACCCGATTCGGCCCATGGAACAAACCCCGCGTCGGTTATGATGTGCGGGTTCGACGTGAAGGAAGTTCCCTCTACCCCGGAGGGTGATGTGGATGTTGATGCGCTGAAAGAGATGGTTAACGGGGACGTGGCTGCCATGATGCTGACCAGTCCCAACACGCTGGGTCTCTTTGACCGCAACGTGCACGTGATTGCGGATATCCTGCATGATGCGGGGGCGCTGTTTTACTGCGACGGTGCTAACCTGAACGCGGTGGTAGGAAGGGCAAAGGTGAGCCGGATGGGCTTTGACATAATGCATGTGAACCTGCACAAGACCTTCTCAACACCACATGGTGGCGGAGGGCCCGGTTCTGGCCCCATCGGGGTGGTGAAAGAACTTGAACCTTTTCTTCCCATGCCTGTTATTGAAAAGCGGGAAGACCGGTACATGCTGTCAAATGACCGGCCTGACAGCATAGGGCGTATTCATTCATTTTACGGAAATTTCCTGGTGATGGTGCGTGCGTACACCTACATCAAGATGCTGGGTGCTGAAGGTCTGAAAGAAGTTGCAGATAACGCGGTTCTCAACGCCAACTACCTGCGGGTAAAGCTGAAAGAGCATTACAACCTGTCGGTAGAGCGTACCTGCATGCACGAGTTCGTTATCAACGACGAGGGGCTGCCCAACCATGTCACCACCAACGATATCGCCAAGCGTCTGCTGGATTACGGGTATCACGCTCCAACGGTGTACTTTCCCCTTATCATACCCGGTGCCATGATGATAGAACCAACAGAAACCGAGAGCCGTGAAAACCTTGACGCATTCGTAGATGCCATGGCGGCAATACGGGAAGAAGCTGAAAACAGTCCGCAGAAGGTGCTGGAGGCACCGCAGAATACCCCGGTAAAACGGGTAGACGCGGTTACCGCAGCCCGTAAGCCAGTGTTGAAATGGGAAGAGTAAAGAGAAAGATCCCCGACTGGATCAAGTTCAAAATACCTTCCGGTAAGAACTACAGGAAGGTGGCATCTGCCATCAACAGCAGGTCACTGCATACCGTGTGCATGGAAGCAGGCTGCCCCAACGTTGGTGAATGTTTCGCCTGCGGAACGGCAACATTCCTCATCATGGGAGACACCTGCACCCGGAACTGCCGGTACTGCGCCGTACACCAGGGAGAGCCATCAGAACTTGACCCCCTGGAGCCGCAGAATGTGGCAGACGCGGTGGCCGAGCTTGACCTCAGGTACGCGGTTATCACCTCTGTCACAAGGGATGACCTGCCGGACGGGGGCGCCGGCATGTTCGCAGGCACCGTGCGGGCCATAAAGCAAAGCAGCCCGGGGTGCCGGGTGGAAGTGCTGGTGCCCGATTTCAGGAACAGCCTGGAAAGCTCCCTGCAGGCGGTAATCGATGCAGCTCCCGACGTGATAAACCATAATATCGAGGTGGTTCGTGCATTGTACCGTGAGCTGCGACCGCTGGGCGATTATAACCATTCCCTGCAGTTGTTAAAGAGGACGGCCGCATCGGGCATCCCCGCCAAGTCGGGACTGATGATCGGGTTTGGTGAGACCATTGATGACATTCGCCACACACTTGAAGACCTGCTGGCGAATGGTTGCAGCATGCTCACGGTTGGCCAGTACCTGCAGTCACGCAATGACGGCTACCCGGTGGTAAAGTATTACCATCCCTCTGAATTCATGGAAATAAAAGAAATGGCAGAGGAAATGGGGTTCTCACAGGTGATGTCGGGCCCCATGGTGCGAAGTTCCTACCACGCAGAACACATGCTGGAGGATCCAAATGAGTGATGAGAAGAAGGCGGTAATCAAGAAAGCCGGTGAAAAGATGCTCCGCGTAACAGTCTATCCGCATGGTGACCGCATCGGCGCGGTGCTTCTTGAAGGAGACTTTTTCTTATATCCCGAAGAATCCGTTCATGACCTGGAATCATGCCTTGTTAATGTGAAACCCGGGAAAAGTGCTATAATTGAAGCCGTGGAGCAGGAAACCAGGGCAAAGAATATCGAAATGGTTGGACTGTCGCCAGCAACAATAGCCGAGGGTATTTGCATGGCCATGGAGGTTGAATAATGGCAGTTGCCAGAAGAGAAACATGGAGACTTTTGATTGACCAACAGCTGCCGGGAGCATGGAACATGGCTGTTGACCATGCCATACTGAGATCCGTTTCAGAGGGGAGATCCTTACCCACGTTGCGCCTCTACGGGTGGGACAGGCCAACCATAACCATAGGGTATTTCCAGGCTGTTGAAGACGAGGTATATCATGACCGCTGCGATGAGGACGGGGTTGACGTCATTCGGCGTATCACCGGCGGGGGAACGGTGTACCATGATAACGAGGTGACCTACAGCGTGGCCATCCCCCTTTCAAGCGCCATAACCTTCGGCACCATTGTTGACTCGTACCGCCGTATTGCCATACCCATTCTGCATGCCCTCTGGGATTTCGGCCTGCATGCCGAGTACCAGCCAATAAATGACATTACTGTTTACGATAAGAAGATCTCGGGTAGTGCCCAGACCAGGAAGATGGGAACCCTGCTGCAGCACGGGACCATCATGGTTGAGACCGACATTGATAACATGTTCAGGTACCTGCGGGTAGCAGATGAGAAAAATGCGGAACGCAAGATAGCTGATATAAAGGAACGTGTTGCCACCATGTGCAGCCTGGTGGCGCCCGGCATCCATTGCGATGACATGTATCCGCACATTGCCGCCGCCATTGCACGGGGATTTACCAGTGAGTACGGCATCACCTTCAGGGAAGCCCCCCTCACCGATTACGAGCATGAGCTTGCAGAACAGTACCAGGAAAACATGTTCGCCAACCCCGACTGGAACCTGCACCGGAAGGCAAAAGATGTTTGAAAGGTAGATGATCAGGTAAATGTACATGGTTTTTTCTTGATTTGTACTCACTTATTTTATAAGATACTTTACAAAAAGTGTTACATGGACCTGTTTGTAAAATCAACTGGGATAGGAATGATGGTTGTCATCGAGGAGTAATAAAATGATCAATATAAAAAATTTACATCCAGAATATATTACAGATGACAAGGGTAATAAAAAATCTGTTATTCTACCTATAGATGATTTCCAGGATTTGCTTGAAGATATTGAAGACCTGGCAGCCGTGGCAGAGAGAAGGAATGAAACGACCGTATCCCATGAAGAGTTGTTACGCGAGTTGAAGAAAAATGGGATCATATAGTATACAATGGAAGAAATCGGCTGTTAAAGAATTAAAGAAACTACCCGGTAAAACCATAAAGAATATTCTATCCGCAATATCCAGCTTGTCAGATAATCCTTTTCCTCCCAGTTGCAGAAAGATAAGTGGTGCAGAGCAAACGTACAGGATGCGTACAGGTGATTATCGCATCGTTTATACGGTGATCTCTGGCCAATTGATAGTTGAAGTAATAAAAGTAGGCCACAGGAAAGACGTTTATAGAAATTTATGAACCTGGTGTAATATGATACATCCATCACGCATATACCATCTTAACGATAAGCCCGAACGCACCGGGCCGGTTATCTACTGGATGAGCCGTGACCAGCGTGCCCGTGACAACTGGGCGTTGCTGTACGGTGCGGCCAGGGCTGCCGAGATGGGAACCACCCTTGAAGTGGTGTTCTGCCTGCTTCCCCATTTCCTGGGAGCACAGTGGCGTCACTATGCATTTATGCTTGAGGGTCTTCGTGAACTTGAACACACCCTTGCCGGCATGCACATATCTTTTAATGTGATCACCGGTGACCCGGTGAAGATCATTCCCGGCCTGTTGCAGCAAAGAGAAGCGGGCCTCCTGGTCACCGACTTCGATCCACTCCGCGTGAAACGGCACTGGCATTACGCCGTGGCCAACATGGCGGAAGTGCAATGCGTTGAGGTGGACGCCCACAATGTCGTCCCCTGCAGGCACGTGTCGCAGAAACAGGAATATGCCGCCTATACCATCCGTCCAAAGATTGAAAAGCTGCTGCATGAGTTTCTGCACGAGTATCCTGAAATCGAATCAATCGGGCAGGACGTGAATACTGCCCCCGTCAACTGGAAGGCCCTCCATGAAAGCCTGCAGGTGGATGATACCGCGGGTGAAATCACGTGGATAACCCCCGGTGAGAATGCCGCCGCCGGTATGCTTGATGAATTCATAAGTGACCGACTTCCCCGGTATCACCTTGACCGCAACGACCCCAACCTGGACGCCGTTTCCCGCCTGTCCCCCTACATGCATTTCGGACAGCTGGCCCCACAGCGGGTTGCCCTTGAAGTGCGGCAGTCCAGTGCCCCCCGGGAAGCGAAGAATGCCTACCTGGAAGAGCTCATCGTGCGCCGTGAACTTTCTGACAATTTCTGCTTCTACAACGAGAACTACGACAAGGTGAAGGGGTTCCCTGACTGGGCCAAAAAGACACTGAACGAACACCGTGATGATCCAAGGGAATACACCTATTCGCTGGAAGAACTGGAAAGGGGTCAGAGCCATGACCGCCTGTGGAACGCAGCCCAGCGTCAGATGGTGGATACGGGCAGGATGCACGGCTACATGCGCATGTACTGGGCCAAGAAGATACTGGAATGGACCCAGTCACCGGAACAGGCCATGGAATACGCAATCCACCTGAACGACCGCTACCAGCTTGACGGCCGCGATCCAAACGGCTACACCGGGATCGCCTGGTCAATGGGAGGGGTGCATGACCGTGCCTGGAAAGAACGCCCGGTATACGGCAAGATACGCTATATGAACGAAAAAGGCAGCAGGCGCAAGTTCGACGTTGACGCCTACATCCAAAAATACGGCTGAGACATGTAACCCGAAAGCTGTTACAACTCCATTACGTCAATCCCGTTCTCGGTCAGGAATGCCCTGGTCTTGCTGCACACGGGGGCAGAGGTCTTGAGGCTCACCTGTACACCCGGAGATTTCTCCTGGATCATACCGGCCTGTTCCAGGATGGTTTCCCCGTCCTTCATGATGATACGGCTTTTCCTGTCTTTTACGATGGCCACATGGTTTTTACTTACCTGGGTCAGCACCGTCCGTGGTGAGAGGCCGTATGTGACCGGGTTCAACAAGGACGTAGAGCAGGTGAAGAACGCAAAGAAAATAATATCATCACCTCTTCGGCTTCGCGTTCCAGCTGAATGACAGCAGAACAATGGACATGAAGGTACACCCCAGGATGGCGTAGATCACCAGTTCCCAGGCGAATTCCTTGCCATACAGCGGGGTGAAGTGATCAGCTATCCAGCCGAAGCCCTTGGCCTGCACGGTTCTTCCCATGTAGCCGAACATGCCGATGAAGCCCGCGGCAGTACCCACCGCCTTCTTGCTGGTAAAGTCAAGCCCCATGACGCCAAGCATCATTACCGGCGGGTAGACAAAAAAGCCCACGACGGCAAGCAGGGTCATGTCAAGCCAGAGGTTGCCCGGCGGGTTTACCAGTATTCCCCAGAACGCTCCCAGTATGGGTATCATGCACAAGAGGCTTACCATGGCCCGGCGGCCTTCAAGCTTGTCAGATAGCCACCCGAAAAGCAGCGTGGAGGGGATGCCCCCGAATTCAAGCATGAGAATAGCAATACCCCCTCCCTCAAGGGTGGCACCCTTGATCTCGCGCAGGTACACCGGTCCCCAGTCAAGCATGCTGTACCTGGCAATGTACACGAAGAAGTTGGCCATTGCCGCCAGCCAGAGGAGCCTGTTCTTGAAAATGTTGTCAATAAATAGCTCTTTTGTGGAGAGCTCCTTTTCCTTTAGACCATGTTCGCGTTCATATTCGGTATAATCGTCCTTGTATTCTTCTATTGGGGGCAGTCCCACAGACTGGGGAGTGTCCCGAAGACGCCAGAACAGGTACACCGCGCAAATGACGGCCAGTATACCGGGTACGTAAAAAGCAGACTGCCAGCCCCATTTTGCCGCCGCGTTGGCTGCAATAACTCCCGCAAGGCCGCCCCCGATGTTATGGGCGATATTCCATATTGCGAAAATGGTACCCCGTTCACGAACACTGTACCAGTGGCCAATGGATCGTCCGCATGGGGGCCATCCCATTCCCTGGATGAACCCGTTCAGTGCCCAGAGGGCAAGGTGCACCGGGTAGCTGACTATTCCCCCGAATGCGAAGTTACATGCTGCAGTTAAGAGCAGGCCAAAGGGCATAAATCGCCGCACGTTGCTGCGGTCAGAGAGCGACCCCATGAGGAATTTTCCGATACCGTAGGTGATGGCACTGATGGCCAGGATGTTCCCTATCATGGAGTAGTCGTAGAATAGTACGTTCTCCATGTCCTTGGCAACGGTGGAAAGGTTGTTCCTCACTATATAGAATGTGGCATACCCGATAAAGGTGGATTCAATAATGTTCCACCTGTACTTCGGGTACAGTTTTTTCACTTTCTCATCAGGCAATCGTTCAATAGGTGGTGCCGGTGCGAAAAAGGCCTTTATCTTATCAAGTATCATCAGTCAGCTGCATTATTTGATTTATTGATGCGAATGTTGTATTTCTTCGAGGATATCCCGGGAAAGTCTTCCGGGGGTACGTCACGAATGTCAATGGTGAGCCAGTTGTGCTTTTTAGCGTAATCTGCCATGCTCATGTCCTGGTCGCGGGCCACGTGCCGGTCGGGATTTACCATGATCTTCAGGCCGCTGCTGTACTGGATCATCTCCTTGTCGCCACGGCTGTTCCCGGCAACAAGCTGCGGCCTGTCCTGCACGAAGGTCTCGATGGCGTACATCTTCCCGTGATCCTGTGGAACCGGCTGTACCATCTGGTCGGTGATCACGCCCTTCTTGATGACCGACTTCACGCCAACCACGTTGGTGATGGGAATGCCAAGTTCCCGGCTTAAGAATTTCTGGTACATGGCCTCGGGTGAGGCGGTTACCACCCAGACTTCGAAGCCGTTATCCATGAGAATGCCAATGAGCTCTTTCATGGGCCGGTAGATCTTGTTGCTGTAATGTTTCCTGAAACATGCATCACCCAGGTTTCTCACTTCTTCAAGGGTGAGCCCGGAAAGGTAGTGCACCCTGTTTTGCACGTAGGGAAGGGACACGTTGGACTGGGTTTTCATCTTGTCAATAATACCGGGTT